>NZ_JAUBPE010000052.1:0-53697 GCF_036700565.1 Microcoleus pseudofavosus SVA1_A4 | reverse complement strand
AATTTCTCACTCCTCCCATTACATTAACTCTGCCTTTTCTCCTGTCTCCTCGGATCTTTTTTCGGCTGCCTTTTTTAGACCAGTTCTTTCTTCTGGTGACTCTTAAACTAAATCCACTCTCGTCCCAAAACCATACCTGTAAACGTTTGGGCGATTCTTTTTCTATTTTTAAATATTCGGCTATCTTTATTTTAAACGCTGTTCTTTTTTCGGGATTTCTCTTGGACTCTAGGCTATACTTAGCCCAGATGTAAACATACTTTTTTTTATTTAATATCCTCCGAACTTGTCCTCCACTTAATTTTATTCCGGTGGATTCTTCTAAGTATGTTGCTAATCTCTGCGCTGTCCATCGTCCAAAATCATATCCTAATTCTTGAGGGTCTTTTTCTATAGTTTCTAATAATATCTCTATATATTGATCTGTGGCTTTTTTGTGATTTCCCTTCATCCTTTCATCTATTAGACTTTCTAGATTGTCGGGATCTCCCTTGATACACCAATAAGATACTTTATTTATTGAACAACCCAAAAAATCAGCGATTTTAGATTGTGTTTTTCCGTCATTGAGCAATAACAAAATCAGAATTCTTTCTCTAATATTTGCCTTTTCTTCCTCTTTTAAGGCTTTCTGTAGTTTCTCTATTTGTTGGGAATTGAGATGGTTTTTGGCTGGCATTTTTGTATTGATTGACTAAACTAATTTTTTATTATACCCTATTTAAAGGTACAACAGCTTATCCCTAGAAAAAAACCTAAAAATGGTAAACTATCTCGAATAGAAAAAGACTACAATCGAGTCTTAGCACAGGAGCGAATTGTTATTGAACACGTTAATCGGAGTCTCAAAATTTTTAAAATATTGTCGAGTCGTTATCGGAATCGCCGTCGCCGTTATGGTCTGCGTTGTAATTTGTTGTCAGCAATTTACAATTATGAGTTAGCTCTAGCGGCTCAAATTTAAAACCTTTGATTATAACATATATCTTTTTTGCAAGAGGTCTAGTATTGTCCTTAGTTTAGGGAATCGATCGGACTTTTGGCGAGACGCGATCGCAAGCATTGCTGTGACGATCGTAATCGTAGGGTGCGTCGCCCTTGAATTTTTCGCGATGATTTGAAGCTATTCGATGCGACGCACCCTACAGTTAAAAGCAGATTTACGTTTATTATATGGCCACACGGATTCCCATTATTTAATAATACGTCAAGTCACGTAAAAAAGCAAGAGGCGAGATCAAAAAAAATCCCGCCCCAGCTTCAATTAAAAACTACCTTTGATCCCAAGCCTTAGCCGCATCAGCCACAGCTTGATCTACCGACTTTTCCCCTAACATTGCCGCCTGCAAATTGTCATAAATCGCCTTTTGCAGCTTCTTAACATCCTTGAGAGGCGGAATCAATAGCTCGGCGGAACTCAACCCAGAAGCACTAACAACGCGAGCTCGATCGGCTGCAGGAGCATCAGCGGGAACGTTCTTAAAATAATCGTCCTGCAAAGCCTCAACCGTAGAAGGCAAAACATTAGCAGCCTTTGCAAAAGCCAACTGATTTTGAGAATTAGTTACGTACAGAGCAAACTTGACAGCATCATCAGGGCGCTTGCTGTCGCGGGGCACAACCAAATTCATCACCGCCACAGTCTTCTTGCCTGTTTCCCCCGTAATTTGAGGCGCAGCAGCCGAAACAGCACCAATACTCGGAGCATTCTCAGAAATCGCTTTTAAAAACTGAGGCCCAGAAGCTAACAAAGTAGTTTCCCCAGCTTGATAAAGCTCGATCGCCCTGCGATGTCCCTGCACCAAAACATCCTGCGGTAAAAGTCCGCCCTTGTACAAATCCACCCAATACTGAAAAACAGCTTTCCCTTTATCAGTATTAAAAGCCGCCTTGCCTTTAGCATCTACCAAAGGCACACCCATCTGCACGAAAGATTGCAAAACTTCCGCCGAATCTTCCGGCACAAAAGTCACAAAAAAAGCAAACTTACCAGTCTTCTCCTTCACCTGTTTCGCCACCTGTGCCAACTCGGCATAAGTAGCCGGAGGCTTAGCAATTCCAGCCTTCTTCAACAACTCCGTATTGTAAATTGTTACCCCAGTCGTGAGATACCAAGGAATGCCAAAACTCTTGCCGTCGAGCATACTAGCTTTCCAGATATTTGGGAGATAGAGCGATCGAACTTGCTGCGGAATTCGAGAATCCAAATCCAGCCAAGCATTGCGTCCCGCCAACAGCGAAGCAAAATCGGGATTTAGGTTCACCACATCCGGCGCAGTTTTCGCCGAAACAGCCCCCAAAATTTTGCTTTCCATCGCCGACCAAGGAACGTCCACCCAGCGCACCTTCACCCCCGGATTTTGGGCTTCAAAACCGGCGATCGTCTTGTTGAAATACTCAGTAAACTGAGGTTGAAGCTGCATAGTCCAGAACTCGATTTCCTGCGTATTATTTGCCTGGGAATTAACAGCAGGCTTGCTGCAACTCACCACCGCAGCCAGCAGCAGCCCCACCAGCCCAAAAACAGCAAACAGTTGCCAAGATTTACGTTTCATAGAATAAAATTTGAGAGTTATGGGAACCGTCAGACAAAGGCGCGATCGCCCGAATCAAGCGCGATCGAGTGCGAGAGAGAGTTTTGTAGCCGGGCCCCCGATCGAGAGAGTCGGTTTTTGTGCAAAATCGGCAGGTTTTCGGTCGATCGAGCTGGAATTTGTTGACATTTGCAGCAGAATAGCTATTGTCAAGTAAATTGGGTAGCATAAAATCGGAACGGGCGATCGCGCAACACAGACAGATCCGCGATCGCTACGGCGGGATACCGAGATTACAGCACTCTTTCGGCAGTTGGAAACCAACCCTCCAACACCGGGCGCGCTGAATCAGGCTGGCCAACTACAAAAGAAAAAAATAGCAATTACCGGCGACCCAATCACATGGTTAACTTTTTCAAAGGTCTACTTTCCCAACGCCAGCCAGGAATCGGGATCGAAATAGCCCCAGACCGCATCAACATCATTCAGCTCGAAAAGAAAGCTCAGACATTAAAATTAGCCACCCTAGCCTCAATAGAAGTTCCAGAAGACATAGTACAAGAAGGACAAATAGTAGATCCGCCGGGAATGGCAGAACTAATAAAAGCCGTCCTCGCCGAAAACAAAATCAAAGCCAAGCGAGTAGCCACAGCCATTCCCGGCCGCGAAGCCGTCATCCGCCTCATCCCAGTTCCCGCAGAGCTCAACGAAGAAGAACTGCGGGATTACATGAACGCAGAAGCAGGACTGTACTTGCCGTTTCCCAGAGAAGACGCCGACGTAGACTATCAAAAAATAGGCCTTTTTGTAGATGACGACGGCGTAGAAAAAGTGCAAGTCGTGTTAGTAGCAACCCGCCGAGAAGTTACCGACACATACATCGAAACCTTCAAAGAAGCCGGACTGATTATAGACGTACTAGAAGTAACCAGCTTTGCCCTAATCCGCACCCTCAAAGACCAACTGCAACAATTTTCGTCCCAAGAAGCCGCAGTTCTCACCGCCATAGAATTTGACAGCACCGAGTTAGCTATAGTAGTGGACGGCATACCTCAGTTCAACCGTACCATCCCGATCGGCACCTACCAAATCCAGACCGCCCTCAACCAAGCCATGAACCTGCCGCCAACCAGAGACACCAGCGAACTGCAAGGCATGACCCTGCCAGTCACAGATACAATGGGTGCTTCGGGAGACGGCAATCCAGGCACAAATGCGATGATTAAAGTATTGGGAGAACTAGCAGACGAACTGCGCCGCTCAGTAGACTTTTACCTCAACCAGAGCGAAGAACTCGAAGTAGCGCAACTGCTGCTAGCAGGCCCGGGAGCTGCGATCGGCAAACTCGACGAATTTTTCATGCAAAGATTAAGCTTGCCCGCATCTCAAGTCGATCCCATCGAAACCCTAGGACTCGAAATCAGCGAAGAAATTACCCCAGAACAGCGAGCAGGTTTAGGAGTCGCCCTAGGTTTAGGACTCAGGGAGGTTATGTGACCTAACAGTTTTAGATGAGAGAAAAACAGATTTGAGAATTTTAGGTAAAAGCCCCTTCCAAAAGAAGAAGGCAGAAAGCAGAAGGTAGAATATTGGAGGTAGAAGGTAGAAGGTAAAAGGTAGAATATATCTGAGGTAGAAGCAGCCCTTCCTTCAGTAGAAGGCAGAAAGTTGTTTCTTTCTTCCCTAAATAAATCCTTCACTTGTACCAGCAATCTTGCGCTGTGTCTAAAATCTAAAATTTCAAATTTAAATCAATAGCAACAGCCAAGACAGTTAGGACCTTCTTAATTGCACCAAACATAAGCGGTCGATTGCTTCTTCCTTCTCTTCCAGATAACTAAAGCCTTCTGCCTTCTTTCTTCTCTCGCGACGATAACTAAAGCCTTCTACCTTCTTCCTTCTGCTATAAAATCGAGTGAAGCCATGTACAGCCTAGATATTAATTTTCTCAACGACCGTCCCGACTACAAACCCGTCGCAGCAGCCAAAAGCTCAGCTAAAAAAACTTCTGGCGGAGCCAAAGACCAACTGCCCCTAATTGGGGCGGTGCTGTTTGCCTTCGGCATCAACGCCGCAGTCATGGGCGCCTGGTGGTGGGCGACGAACGAAAATACCAACTTGGGTACAGAACAAGCAAGCCTCGACCAAGAAGTGGCAAAGTTAAACACTCAAGCCAACGCCATCAAAGCCATCAACGCCGAAACCGACAAAGTTACCGCCGAATACAAAGCATTAGCCGGAGTATTCGACCAAATTAAACCTTGGTCGGCGATGCTGCAAGACCTGAGCGCCCGCACTCCCGCTGGAGTGCAAATTGCCAAAATCGAGCAAATCGACCCCAGTCCCTCCCCCGTGGTGGCAGCACCCCCTCCGCCCGCAGCAACTCCCGCCGCCTCCCCTGGGGCGAGTCCCTCCCCAGCCAGCCCCACCCCGGCTGCTGCTCCCGCCCCAGTCCTCCCGACGCAGGCAGCAAAAGTCGTAATTTCAGGGGTAGCGAGCACCTTTGCTCAAGTTAACGACTTTATGCTGCTAGTCCAGCGCTCTCCTTTCTTCCTCAACACCGATACCAAACTGGTAGCGGCCACATTAAAAAACAACCCCGCACAAGTACAACTGCGCAACCAAAGCGCAGTAGGAGCAGTAGAACTTCCCAAACTGCGGCCGGTGGTGGAATATAAAATTGAAACCAGCCTTAGCCCGACTGGGGCCTCGGAGTTGCTCCCCGAACTGCGGAGCAAGCAAGCAGACGGGCTAGCAATACGGATAGAAACACTTCAAGAAAAAGGAGTGCTAGAACCACAAAAAGGAGAAGTGAAAAAACCATGACAGCAGCAGAGTATAGTCCTAGCGGACAAGCAGAAGAGACAGGGACTCAGGAAATATTCGGCATTAAGCTGACACCCCAAGTCCAAGCAATAGGCGTCGCGGTTCTCGGCCTGGTCATTGCCGGCGGCCTCGTCTACCAATTCGTACTGCCAGAATTCCAAAAAGGCAGCGAGATCAAGCAAAAAATTGCCGAAAGCAAGCAAACGCAACAGCAATTGCAATCTCTAATTCAAAAAAAGGCAGAAGCAGAAGCAAAACAAGAAGAAGCAAAACAGCGCCGGGCCAACGTGACGGCAATGTTTGCCAGCGATGCGAGCGCCAACACGCTGCTGCTTGACATGACCCAACTGGTTAATAGAATCAACGCGGGGGTGCAAGGAGACGACCTCAAGGCTAAAATTACCAAATTTGAGCCGGATATCCCGCCAGTAGCAGCAGCAACCGCCGTGCCGGGATCTCTAGACCCAGATATTCTGAAAGATACGTCCTTCGGGCCGTCCCTGGCTGGCAAGCTCAGACGCAAAAAATTTAAGGTAGAGTTTGAAGGCAATTTCGCTCAAACCCGCAATTTTATGCGTAACTTGGAGTTGATGCAGTCGCTGTTGGTAGTGAGAAATTTGAAATCAGAATTGCTAGCATCAACTCAGCCAATTGAAATTGATTTTTTGAAAGGGAAAATAATCCAGGTGGGGCAGCCGCAAACTAAAATTAAAACGGCTTTTGACTTGCACGCGCTGCTGCCGTTAAAGCAAGAAGAAAAACCGGCAACTCCGGCTCCGAGTTCTTCTGCTCCGGCAACTCCGGCTCCGAGTCCTGCTGCTAAGTAGCGGTATTTTTGCGGAGATTAGCTATGGTTCCAAAGTCTGTTTCAGCAGAAGGTTGAAGGTTGAAGATAGAAGGTAGAATTCAAGAAATTATGAAGGCAGAAAATTAGTTTTTTATAGGGCAATATAAAATGATAATTCCTGCCGAAATTATTCTAACTTCTCCCTTTCAAAATAGGCTCGAATCGAGAATGTTTCAGTCAGTGCAAGAAGCTCGCACAAAAGACTGCGAACAACAAATAAAAAAGTGTAGTTGAGGAGAGAACGTGAAACAGCATCTACGGTTATGTGGAGGACTCTTTGGCAGCGTGGCCGGAGTTCTCGTAGCCCAAGCCCCCGTCTGGGCGGCGCCAACTCAAGTCACAGGAGTGCAAGTAAGTCAAGCCAATAATGGGGTAAATATTGTCCTGGCTACCGAAAAGGGCGATCGCCCGCAAGTTTTCGCAATCAATAACGGCAATACTTACCAAGCCACAATTATCAACACCCAGCTCCGCTTGCCACAAGGCAACAGCTTCCGTCAAGATAACCCCGCTCCGGGAATTTCTTCAGTAGAAATCAGCCAGGTAGAGGCTAACAGCATCCGCGTTGTGGTGGCGGGAACCAACGGAGTTCCCAACGGACAAATTGTTCCGGGACAAGGCCAAAGCATCGTTCTCAGCGTTGCCGGACAGGGCGGGACTGCGCAGTCTGCCCAAACTGCACCTCCGCCGCCTCCGGGACTGCCGCTGAGCCAAACAGCTCCCCGGTCGGCTCCCCAAGTCCGCACGTCGCAAAATCCAGGCGTGCTGCTGCCAAATCCCGAAGTTACTGTTACCAGGAACGATCGCCCGCCCCTCCCCAGCGAAATACAATCCCAGACCAATCAGGCTCCGCCTTTCCAGTCGCGGGCCGTGCCGCCGCCTTTGGGAGATATCTCCGTATCTAACATCGCCCCGGGCGCGGGAAATATTGAACTGAGTTCGGGAGAACGTATCCCCCGCTTGGTGCTGCGCGATGCCCCAGTCCGGGACGTTTTAGCTCTGCTGGCCCGCGCTGCGGGACTGAACATCGCTTTTACAGGCGGCGGGGCACCGGGTCAACAGGGCCAGCCCGCAGTGCCGGGTCAGCCGGGAGCCTCCGGCTCAGATGAAGGGCCGAAGATTTCTTTGGACATCGAAAATGAGTCGGTGCAAGATGTTTTTAACTACGTGCTCCGGCTCAGCGGGCTGCAAGCTAACCGGCAGGGGCGGACTATTTTTGTAGGGACTAACTTGCCGATCGACTCGCGCAATCTTATCATTCGGACTCTGCGGCTCAATCAAGTTAGGTCTACCGATGCAGCTAACTTTTTGAGCGCTCAAGGCGCGGAAACTCAACTGCCGATTACTCGGGTGACTATTCAAACCGTCGGCCAGGGAAATTCGGCGCGGGATGTGGAAATTCGGGAACCGGACATTAAGGCGATCGGCGCTAGGGAAGGCACGGGGCCGCTGTTGCTGAGAGGACTGTCGGTGCTGGCCGATGCGAGGCTCAATTCCATCACTTTGGTGGGCGACCCGCGCAAAGTAGACATGGCTGTGGCTTTCTTGACACAGCTAGATTTACGCCGCCGTCAAGTAGCTGTCAACGTCAAGGTGATCGATATCAACTTGTCGGGAAACAACACCGCTAACAGCAGTTTCTCTTTCGGAATTAATAACAATTTCTTCGTCAATGACGGCGGGGCGGCAAGTCTCAATTTTGGTGGCATCAATCCGCCCAGTAGGGACGCTGCTGTTGGGGGCCTAACTAATCGACCGATCGTCAACAACCCAGTAACCGGGGAGCCTTTCTACGATCCGAACGGCAGCCTAATTAACGTGCCGCTGACAGCACCGGGTGGCGGGTTGTTCGTGCAGCCGACAGCGCCGATTACTACTGACCCTACGCGAGTTGGGATTACGGATTACGAGCCGTTTCAGAGAGACTTAACCACTGGGGCGCTAACATCTGTGGGAAGTGCGACTTTCGGCTTGTTCCCGCTTTTCCAATATCCCAGGAGGTTCCTGTCTACGGTGCAGGCACAGATTCTCAGCCAGAATGCCAAAATTCTGACTGATCCGACTCTGGTTGTCCAAGAAGGGGAAACGGCGAATGTGAATATTACTCAAGAGGTGCTTAGTAACATCACGTCGGAAACGCAGACTACCGGAAATACAAGTAACACAACGGTGACGGCAGTCAAAGACAAGGCTGGTTTGCAGTTGGGGGTGGCAATCGATAGAGTGGACGACAACGGTTTTGTCTCTCTGCGGGTGAACCCGATCGTCAGGGGAGTGGGCGTAGCTCAAAACCTCGTCACTAACGGTAATAACACCAATCAGATCAGACTGCTTACTGAGCGATCTTTGCAATCGGGGCTAATCCGCCTGCGGGACGGCCAGACTTTGATTGTTTCGGGGATTATCAGCGACAACGAACAGGTTGAAGCGAGCAAGATTCCAATTTTAGGAGATTTGCCGATAATTGGTTCCTTGTTCAGGAGAACCAGTAAGACCAACCAGCGGGCGGAAGTGATTGTATTGCTGACTCCGCAGATTTTGGATGATAGCGATCGATCGAACTTTGGCTACCAAAACAACATCAGTCCCGACGCCCGCCAACTGTTGCAGCGCAGTCAGCCCGTCCAGCCGAGACAGTAGTCAGTAGTCAGCAGTCAGTAGTCAGTAGTCAGTAGGAAGAAATTTAGTTTTGCCCTTGACAATTCAGACTTTATTCCTTCTGACTTCTGCCTTTTTTCCTGAGAATAACAAAATCAGAAGGAATAAATTTTCCTTTAGCCCTTGACAAATGACATTTTATTCTTTCTATTTCTCCTTTTTTTCGGCTCTCAAATCCACTGAGGCGAGAAATCTTCTCTCCAAGGTGGTTTTTTTTACCTAAATTTTGGGATTAATTAAAAAAAGTTGGCGAGTTCCATATAAATTAAAGGTTCCACCGATCCATAACGGTCGGCAAGACTTTAGAATAATGCAGTGAAAATTAGATGCTGTGGGGTTTTCAGCAATTAGAAACAAAAATTCCTTTTCTGACCAATTACCCTAGGGTAATTAGTATTCAGCAGGAGTTTTGAATTGGGGAAGCGGACAGGAGCCCTAGGGAACAACCCAAACCTCCCAAGCCGCACCCCCATGCAGTTGATACCTCACAGCTAATAGTTGAACTCTGTTTGACGTATTTTGCAAACCCTGAAGGAGTGCGCAATGAACAAAGGTGAATTGGTTGATGTAGTGGCAGAAAAGGCTAGTGTCACTAAAAAACAGGCAGATGCTGTTTTGAGTGCAGCCTTGGAAGCAATCATGGAAGCTGTCTCTGACGGCGACAAGGTGACGCTGGTCGGTTTTGGCTCTTTTGAGTCGCGGGAACGCAAGGCCCGCGAGGGTCGCAATCCCAAAACTGGCGACAAGATGGAAATCCCAGCAACTAGAGTTCCTGCATTTTCTGCAGGGAAGTTGTTTAAGGACAGAGTTGCACCGCCGAAAAACCCCGAATAACTGGCGAACTGAGTCTTGATTAGACCTGTACACGGTGGGAATTTAGCTTGGGCAGCCACACTGGCAGGCTGCCCTCCCTCTGCTATTCTCGATTTTTCTGCGAGTATCAGTCCTTTGGGCCCTCCTGAGTCGGCCCTGGATGCGATTCAAGCACACTTGAGCAGTCTGACGGCTTACCCAGACCCGGATTATGGAGAGCTCAGGACTGCTTTGGGTGAGGCTTTGAATGTTGACCCGGATTGGATATTGCCGGGGAATGGTTCGGCGGAATTGTTGACTTGGGCGGCTTGGGATTTGTCGAAGCTGGAGGCGACTTATTTGGTGACTCCGGCTTTTGGCGATTACTGGCGGGCTCTGAAGGCTTTCGGCGCGCAGGTGCTGGAATGTCCTTTGGATCTCCAATCGTTGGACGCGGAGCCTGTTCGCCGGTTAGTAACGGATGGTTTGTCGGTTTCTAACCGTTCCCTTGTCTCCCCTTCTCTGTGTCTCCCGGTTCCTCTTGCTCTCGATGCCGATCGAGGTTTGCTCCTGAACAACCCGCACAATCCTACGGGTTTGCTGTTTGGTAGGGAGGCGATTTTGCCTTATTTGGAGCAGTTGGGTCTGGTGGTGGTAGATGAGGCCTTTATGGACTTTCTGCCACCGGAACAACAGGAGAGTTCGATCGATGCTGTTGAGGAGTTTCCGAATTTGGTGATTTTACGATCGCTCACTAAATTCTATTCTCTGCCGGGACTGCGGATGGGATGCGCGATCGCTCATCCCGATATCCTCCGCCGCTGGCAGTTGCAGCGCGATCCTTGGCCTGTGAATGCTTTGGCTGCTGCTGCTGCTGCTGCTGCGGTGCGAGATGCTGCTTTTGAGCGGCAAACCTGGGATTGGCTGCCTGTGGCTCGCCTTGAGCTGTTTGAGGGTTTGGCTAGTTTACCGGGTTTGCAGCCTTGGATGGGTGCAGCTAATTTTTTGTTGGTTGAGTCGTCGATGTCGGTTTCTCTGATTCAAAAAATTCTGTTGGAACGACACCGGATTTTGATTCGGGATTGCTTGAGTTTTCCTGAGTTGGGCGATCGGTTTTTTCGGGTGGCTGTGCGCTCAAGGGCGGACAATATGCGGCTGATTGTGGGAGTTGCGGATGTTATTAGTCAGTTGACCGTTGACAGTTGACAGTTGACAGTTGACTGTTGACTGTTAACTGTTGGCAACCAATAACAGTTGACAAACCGATTTTATTGGTCCTTCGAGCGGACATACCCAAGAAACCGGGTTTCTATGATACAGCGTATTCCAGGTTTGTGAATTGTAGGGACACGGCAGTGCCGTGTCCCTACGGGGAAGCTCACGATAGGCGGGTGTACTTCATAAATGTGGAATCTGCTGTAAATCTTGGGTTTTGCAGCGAAGAATCCAGGCAGAACCCGGTTTCTGACCCCGCGCGCCGATCGTCCTAAACTACTAACTAATGACTGCTGACTAATGACTACTGACTTGTTTATTTATGCTTGATTATGATTTAGTGATTATTGGTGGAACTCCGGCCGGACGCTATGCTGCTTTAACTGCAACTAATTTCCCGGCTCGCGTTGCTTTGGTGGAACCGCTAAGTAATTCGCAAGATTTGCCGACAGGGAGGAAAGAGTCGATCGAGCTTGGTTTGAGATACAGCCAAATTTTGAGCGAGGCTGCTCGTTTTTCCCAGCAGATCGGCCGCCAGCAGTTGGGAGTTCGCTGGGAAGTGGCTAATTCCAAAATGCCGATCGAATTGCGGTTTGATGGGGTTCTCAAGTGGGCCGAGGGTGTTGTTGCTAATTTGTCAGAAATTGACGATCTCGGCGTTTTGGCTGCTCGCGGTGTCGATATTATTTTTGGCAATGGCGAGTTTGTGGCGAAACCGGATTTGGCTTTTGTTGCAGGCGGCAGGAAATTGCGATCGCTCTGTTATTTGCTAGCTTGTCCAACTCTACCGGCGATTCCAAATATTGAAGGACTTTCGTCTGCTGGCTTTTATACTTCGGAAACTGTCGGGGAATTAGCAAAACTTCCACAATTGCCTAAAAGTTTGGCTGTAATCGGTGGCGATCCCAGCGGTGTCGAAGTGGCTCAGACTTTGGCTCGACTGGGGGTTGCTGTCACTTTGGCGGTGAAAAGTTCGCACATTTTGGCTAAAGAAGACCGAGAGGCTGCTGGGTTGGTGCAAGCTGCAATGGAAGCTGAAGGAGTGAGGATTCTGACTGGAACTGAGGTGACTCAAGCTAGGGTGATTGAGGGTAAAAAGTGGATTCAAGCTGGGCGTGCGGCGATCGAAGCTGAGGAGATTTTTCTGGCCGCCGGTAGAGGGCACAATTTTGTATCGTTAAATCTCGAAGCTGCTCGGGTTAAATTCAATTATCGGGGGGTAATTTTAAATGACAAGCTGCAAACAACTAATCGCCGCATTTACGCGATCGGCGATGTTGCTGGGGGTTATCCGTTCCCTCACATCGCTAATTGCGAAGCTGCGGTTGCTGTGAAAAATGCTTTGTTTTTGCCGATGTTTCAAATAGATTATCGCGGGATTCCTTGGGCGATTTTTTCTGACCCGCAGTTGGCGAGGGTTGGCTTGACTGAAGCGCAAGCAAGGCGCCGTTTTGGAGACGATCTAATTATTAGTCGGGAATATTTTAAGAATATTGAAAAAGCTCAAATGTGCGGGGAGACAACTGGTTTTTGTAAGATTGTCGGGCGCCGCAACGGGGAGATTTTGGGAGCGAGTATTGTGGGGCCGCAAGCTGCTGAGTTGATTCATACGATCGGTTTGGCTGTGCGTCACGGGATGAAGGTTGAGGCGATCGCCGAACTTCCTTATATTTGGTCGAGTTTTTCGGCAATTAGCGGTCAAACTGCTGCTGTTTGGGAGTCACAGCGCGGACGCAGCAATACTTTTATGCAAAATTTGTGGGAGAATTTGTTTCACTGGCGCAGGTATTGGAAAAGATAGTTTTGGGAATTGGCCAAACAGGGAATTGGGAATTGGCCAAACAGGGCATCGGTAATTGGTAAACAGAGATATTGCATCATTGTCAATCGGCCAGGGCGGATCTCCGGCCCACCCCACAATAAAATTAAATTTTTGTGGGGTGGGCATCTTGACCGTTTCTAAGAATGCTGCAAGATATCTGTTCCACTGAGATCGAAAAAAAGGATGAATGGAAAGGGCGATCGATCGCTCTTTTTTTAACCACCGCAGCCGGCCCCGCCGCCACCCCCGCCGCCACCGCCTCCGCCACCGCAGCCACCGCAGCCGGCCCCGCCGCCACCCCCGCCGCCACCGTCGCCTCCGCCTCCGCCACCACTGCTGCTACTCGCATACGGTGTTAACACTTGCGACAAATCTGCCAAAGAACTGCCTGTTAAAACAGTGTGACCCAAGAGAGCAAAAGCTAGCACAATTTGATCGGTTGGTCTGGGATTAATTCTCCTGAAAATAATTCTCGATCGCAATTGTTCCAGCACGCGAGCGCCATAGGGGGTGAGCCACGACGAATTTGGTGGCGAAAACCCCCAGCCAATTATTACTGTGATGCTACAAAGAACTACCAGGTAGCCTACTGGTTTGCCACGGGAAATCCCCACTAAAATCTTGCTAATTCCTAATATCAACGCTAGCCAGATCGGAAGTACAGACAACTGCATGATATTGGTTAGGCTTTCATTCGCTAACAGCCCCAGGTTCTGCAAGCGATCGCGGATGTAGTTTGTCGCAGGTGGCACCAATTGCTTAATTCGCCAGACGTAGCCGTTAATGCTGACTGCTTGCACGACGGCTTTTTCTAAAGGATCGCTATTTGGTGGTAAGGCGGTTGCTAACTGCAAAGTTCGTGTTGAGGGCAGCGGTTCCAAGTATCCGCGTTCTGCGAGACTCGCGATCGCTGTTTCTACAGCGCGGGATTCCCCACCAGTTAAATATGCGATTTCATAAACAGATAAATCTGGTAATTCCTGAGAGTAATCGCCGCTTGATTCTCGCAAAAACCAGCGCAAAAGCACTGTCAATGAAACCGCTACACTTGCCACGACCATGTAAAAAAATAGAAACTCAGGCCCTGTGAAATCAAGCGGGTTGGGGAGGCTTGCCAAAATAGATGGCTGGCAGGCTGTAACTGTTAGTGCTAAGGCGAAAACTAGGAAAGCGAACCCTAATTGCTGCCAGCGCAATTGTTCTAAATCCAGACGGATTTGCTGTAAATCTGGCTTCGGCAAAATCCACTTTTGTTGAGTGTTAACGCGCCGAAAATGCAGGTCGCGACCAAAACGAATCCGTGCTGGCGGCCAAATATCTTCTGGCGGTTTTTGCCCGAAGAAATGTTGGTAGCTAGCTAAAGTCTTGTTATACCAGTCATTAAATTTGTCATGTTCGCTGCCTCCGCCGCGAGTTGGGCCGTGATGCAGAGCTTTTCCTAAGACATTCGGGCAAAATTCGTCCCAATAACAGCGCGTGTAAACTAAGTGCAAATGCCAGACTTGATCGACTTGATCCGAAGGTGTTACGGGATGTCCGGCAACAACTGCGAGAAAGGCAAACTTTTTGTATTCGGCAATGACGCGCTGAGTGTAATTAGCACTCCAGCCGTTATCTCGCGCCAGCCGCTCACTAAACGGTAAAGCTGTATCGGGTTCATCCAAAGAAAATGTTTCTATGCTGTGGTATAGTTCCCATTGATTGGTGTTCATAGATAGCTCCTTATTTCCAAAATAATCACAGTATTTTTCAGAAGTTGCGATCGTATCAATCGATGCGAGCGATGTGGGGCGCTACCATCAATGCTTGTGCTCCTTTGCTGACAGCATCAGCTTATGATGGTTTTTTAACACCTGTTCGGCTTGCCTAAATTGTGACGCTAACTGTGGTAAAATCAGTTTGATTGCGATCGCCTTTCCCATCGCTAAATTTCCTGCTTCTTTGTTGCAACTTTGATGAGCTAAAATCGCTTGTTGTTCGGCCTGTTGGAATTCCTGTTGTTTGGTGTCGTATCGCTCTTTCGCGCACTGATAACTTGCTGCCATTTGAGCAGCGGATTGCTGTATGGATGGGAGCGATCCTTGAGTAAGTTCTCTGCCAACTTTGCGGCCGTATTCAGCAGAGAATAACCTGATTTTGTTCAAAATTTCGATGAATGTGCGAGCGGTTTGACCGCTGAATAACCAATAGGTAATTGTTTTCATATCGGATTTCCTTGTAGGAAGATAGTACGAATAGATGAGAAAGGCAGATGTCAGCAGAATAGAAGTTTACCCGTGCTGCGATCGGCTGATGTAACAATTATCAATAAAAGCTGTTTTACAGTCAATTCATAAATTCATTTTTTGAATTCATAAAAGTCATAGTATTTGAATTCATAAAAGTCATATTAAACAGAATACCCAGAGCCCCGACAAATGAAGGCGAAGTCGGGGATCTAACAGCGATTGCGTCTTACGTTTAATTAGGTTGACCTACTTACAAACAAATCTGGGACGAGAAATACTAAAAAACCCGGTTTTTTTAAGAAACCGGGTTTTTTAATGCCCTAAAAGTTGATTGTTAAACGGAGAGGGTGGGATTTGAACCCACGTTAGGTCGCCCTAAAGTAGTTTTCGAGACTACCGCATTCAACCGCTCTGCCACCTCTCCAATGGATTTGAGATGCGAGCTAAAAGTATTTTACCGCATAGTGCGCCACATTGTAAATCTTTATAAAAAAGAAGTTTGATTTTCTTCGGACTCCAGAGTGGTCTTAAATCCCCCGGCTGGAGTCCACTGAAGGGCTCCGTCGCGCCCTGTCCAGAAAATCTGCGTTTTATTTTGGCGCAGTTGGGCTGCGGTTTCTGGGTCGATTTCGTCAGCAGATGCGATCGCCACTTGCGGCCCAACTGCGGCCAATAACTCGGCCGTCAGGGTTTTTCCAGACCACCACAGCACTTGAGCCGGCTTCAAGGTTCCCGTTGCTGCCAATTTTTTTTGCGCTTCCGGTGTCATTTCACCGAGGAGCAACCAAGTTCGATTGCCCACCAGCAATTCTACCACCGGAATCTCCGCATTTACGAACTGCAACTGTGTCGAACCAAGATCGACGGTACTGTTAGTTTCTAAAGGAAAGTAAACGCCTTGGCGAGATTGTACAGCCGTCATGAATTCCCGATCGCTGGCGCGGTGAATTTGTTTGGGATCGTTATTATCATAAAATGTTTTAATTGGCAAGCGCTCTAGTAATTTTCCCCAACCAGCGCTCAAACCTAAATGACCGTGAGTGGCGATCGCAAAATTCACAGAATTAACTCCTTGCTGCTGCAAAAAAGGCAGCACTGTAAACCTCACGGTATTTTCATCACCGCTATTAATCAGCGCCACTTTTCCCTTATCTTGAATTACAAAAACAGGCTCATTAGATGTCGCCAGCAAAGTAACTTGAAACAAAGATGCTTGAACGTGCCAAGCTGGCAAAACTACGATCCCAATTCCCGCCACAACCGCCAGCGGTAAAATCCAAGCCGCAGAAAAAACTGGCAGCGCAATAACTCTACTTTTCTCCTTCTTCTTTCTTCCTTCTTCTTTCTTCCTTCTTCCTTCTTCCTTCTTCCTTCTTCCCTCTTCCTTTTTCCTTCTTCCTTCTTCCTTCTTCCTTCTTCCTTCCCCGATCCAAACCCAGCAAATTAAACTGTAAAGCGCGATTAGCTGAAACACCGATACTTGACCGACAGCTACCGAATTACCGGGCAATTGCGAGAAATATTGGGCGATCGCAATTAACCCCTTTGCCGGATAGTCCAGCAGTTGCGCTAAAACACTGCCCGCAGGCCCAAAAATCAATCCAGCTAAAGCGCTAATCATCCCCCCAATACTCAAAATCCACAGCAAAGGAGCCGCAATAATATTGACTAAAATGCTGTAAGGTGATACCACGCTAAAAACGTAAAGTAACAGCGGCAGCACCCAAACTGAAGCCGCGATTGGAACTACCACAATCGAAGCGATCGCGGGCGGCATCCAGTCCAACTTTGCCATCAGAGGCGGCGTTGTTACTATTAATCCCAAAGTTGCCAAAAAACTCAGTTGAAAACCTAAATCCCAAATCCACAAAGGGTTAACTAGCAGTAAAATAGTAGCAGCGATTAACAGCAATCCCAGCGGCTTAACTTCGCGACTTAGCACCAAAGCAAATAGTGTACCAAATCCCATCAAAGCGGCGCGGCATACTGAAGCTTCAAAGCCTGTTAATCCCACGAGTAAAAATAAAGCACCGACGCCAAAGCCAAATTGCAATTGTTTGGAAAAACGCCTGGTTAAAGCTAAAACTAAAGCCAAAACCATCGAAACTTGAGTGCCGGAAGCTGCGATCGCGTGCGCTAATCCAGCCTGCACAAAAGAATCGCGGATGTTGTAAGGTAAATCAACTGCTTGTTTGCCGAGGGCGATCGCACTTATCAAGGGCCCTTCGGGAACATTCAACTGCGATAGTTGCGATCGCACGATCCGCTGTCGCATCGCTTGAATTTTCGATGGCTGCATCCCGCTTGACTCCCAGAAAGCAGCCGCTTGGCTGTTAACTCGATTTACATCCGCGATCGCATTTTCTCTCCTCCAGTCAATCTGACGCCCTTTGAGCCCTGCAAAAGCCCCTTCTCTGGCTAAATATGCTTGAAAATCAAAAGCCCCCGGATTCGACGGCGGCTGCGGTTTGTACAGCGAGCCCACAACTGCGATCGTATTGTCGGCGTACAAGCCCGTTGCTTGCAGCAGGGGGACTGTAACGTAGAGTTTGCCGGATACTGGGCGGTTGACGATTACTCCTCCCTCGCCGCCGTTGATTTCGCTAACTAAATCTGTTTCTAGCCAAAATTGCGATCGCCCCGATCGAGTCAATCGCGGCGTACTGACAACTCTACCGCGAACTGTCACCGCCACTTCTTGAGTGTTGCCGCCAGCCGGAATCAATTTGCTGATGTCATTAACTGTCGGTTGGGGCGATCGAACTGCAAAATAAACGCTAGCTAGAAATGCCACCAAACCCGCAACTGCCCACACCCATTTCGCTCTCGGCAGCATCTGGAACAAACTCAATTCTTCCCTCGCATCTAAGGGTTCTTCCAGAGCATTTTCTTTTTGTCTGCTGCGTCTTTTCTTGGTAACTTTGACAGAATTTCGAGCAAATTTTTGCAACAATTTCGGCAGGGCGACGGAGGCCGCTATTCCCAAAGCAAGTATCCCGTATCTACCCCAAGAAACCGCTGTAGAAATCAATCCCAAAATGTAGGCAAGACAGAAAATGACACCCGTTGCTTGATTCATTAATTAGTATTTTAGAGGGGGAATATTTCAGGGAAACCAATCCGGGACTTATGGATTCCTTACCCAAGAAACCGGGTTTTTAAACCGGAGTAAAAAGCTAAACGCCGTGAATTTGGGTAAAAAACCAGGTTTCTGGCCCAGGAGTGCGTAAGTTATAGCAAAATTTCTTTCCTTACATTCTTTCCCTTCCCCTTCCCCTTCCTCTTCCTCTTCTAAATAGACAGCCCCAATTTTAAACCGAAAGCCGCGTGCAGCACCATAAGTGCTAAAGCCGTCGTGCCTAAATAAGCGTGAACCGCGCGCAGTGCTAGCTTATTGCCCCCAAAACCCGTCAGCGAAATCAAGCTGCCAACAGCCAGCAAAACCAGCACTGCCGAACCAGTCCAAAAATGCGGGCTTTCCATGACTGGCTGGTGCTGCATCACCAGCGACAGCAAGCCGCCTGTATAGCCCAAAGCTAGAAACAGAAACATCCACGGTGCAAGCTTGCGGTGATCCGATCGACTTTTGAGCGCGACATCTTTATCGGCGGCCAAACGTCCCTGCCATCCCGTATACCCGACAAAACTGCCCATCGCCGCCACCACGATCCCCATCATTACAGGGTGTCCCCAATGGGTAATCGGTTCGGGAATTCCCAGACTGCGAAATTGACTGGCGATGGGTTCTAGTAGTTCGCTGAGATCGATCATTTGCTTGAGATTCCTAACTTTGCGATCGCTAATTTTGATTTAACCAACAACTTACTCTAAATAGCAATATACCGATCGCGATTTTCAATCACTTTTTCCAGCCAGAAGTCTGTATAAAATAAAAGAGCCGGACACAAGAGAAGTATATTGCCTAGCCTCAGCAGGGAAGCGGTCATTTCAGTTAATTTGAGCTGACAATATCCAGTTTTTTGTCCCCACACCAGTAAGAGGATGCTATGGCAGACGGCGCTATGATTAAGCCTTATCGATTTTTGCAGCGAATTGCTCAACTGTTCGCCTACGCCTACTCAGCACTGATTTTCGGCTATTTGATTCTGAGACCGATCTTTTGGGACAGGCTGTGGCCGGTTGCCTTGATGGGGGATTTTGTTCCTTGGATTTTCTTGCCAATCTTCCTGCTGCCAATTCTAGGGTTTTTTCTCATAAAGAAACGCTGGTTCGCGATTGTTTCATCTGTGGCTGGCATCTGCCTGCTGGGTTGGCTACACGTCACCTACTTTTCTCCCCAGCCCGCGAACATCAGTGACTCCCAGCCAACTCTCAAGGTTTTTTCTCTCAACCTCGGCTGGCATCACGAATCCCCACAAGCTTTGGTTAACCTAATTCAGGAAGAAAAACCAGACCTCATTTGTTTGCAAGAAATTAACGAGGATTACGCCAAAGAAGTATTCTCTAAGTTAGCCGCATTATACCCGCACCACCAGGGGCGCGGATACCATGTGATTCTCAGCAGATATCCCTTTCGCTCTTTCCAAAAGTTACAGCTAGCCGGTGGGAACGAACCACAGGAACGAGCTATTATCGAAATGAACCAGCAAGATGTAGTTCTTTATAACATTTCAACAACTCCACCGTGGTTTCGCCAGCATAAAATTTTGCCTTTCCTCAAAATCCCAGTTTACGAGTACGGCGACCGACCGGCACAAATTCAAGATTTAGTGCGGCGACTCCAGAAAGAAACGCTGCCGACTATTGCCGCCGGGGACTTTAATTTGACTGACCAGTCTCAAGACTACTATTATTTGAAAGCGGTTATGCAAGATGCTTTCCGAACAGCAGGACTGGGTTTTGGCTTTACTTTTCCTAACGGATGGGATCTGAATTTACTGGTTAAACAGTTAAACTGGAAATTAACTTTTCCCCTCGTGAGGCTTGACTATGTTTGGTATTCTAAGCACTGGGGGGCAAAATCAGCAAAAGTTTTACCGGCAATTGGTTCAGAGCATCTGCCGGTGTGGGCCCAACTGCGGATGCAACCGGAATTGGGACGAGTGTAGGGGGTGCGCAACACTTTGGTGGGGCGATCGCAAGGGCATTGGTGTCAATTTAAGCTCCGGGCTAAGATCGTGATGCTGTTGGCGAATCCGTGAAGAGTGACACCTGACATTTGCTCCCGTCGCACCCCTCTTAGATCGTGTCCGGTGATTGTCCGCAATTAATTTTTCTATCCCTCTTCCTCTTTCTTCTTCCTTCTTGGCGTACTTGGCATCTTGGCGGTTCATTGTTCATTATTAAATCCCCCCACAGAAACAAAGTATTGATTCGCCAACAGTCTCAGGGAATTCGCGGCTATACAAACAAGGAATTTTAGACAAATGAAGAGGTTTTGAATCAAGCACAGACTAATGGCTCGAATTAAGCCTTACCGACTTTGCAGTTGACTGCTGAATCGCCCCTAGGCTATAGCCCCCGGTCTGCGCTTCACCCCATCTTCACAGCCTCATCCTCACTCTGGATGTTAAATTTTACCTTCCTGCTCAAAGTTAATTTCAATTCCTTGACTTTTGAATGCCAAAGGGGAAAATTAACATCGCAGCCGACGAGCAGTAAGTAGCACTTCCAGATTTTGCCAATGGCTCTCAAGGGAGAACCAACTGCTGAAAAAAAAACTAGAGGTTCCAAGTTTGACACTTTTTGCACAAACTATGCCGTCTGACCGATGAGAGTTCGATCGATTGAGCGCTAAACTGAGCATCTGAAGGCACCCTGGAAGCACCCTTGTCTGTTAACTTGCCATCGCTGTGCAAGGCGTGAACCCTCTCAACAAAGTGGCTGGGGATTCGCTCGCTTCGCACGCAAGCACGGACTTTCGCTGTCACCTTCCTCGGAACCGTGCAATCGCTAAACCCGCTGCGCCGTCGTTAAAGTAGCTTCCGAAGGTTGGATCTGATACTTTACGAGATTTGCCAGTTCTTGTAACTGACTGATAGCTTCTGCACCTTCGAGTTTCATCAGTTCGCGGTCGTCCCGCATCTCAGTCCAAGTGATGCCATAATCCGAAACCAAAAATCGAATCAGATGGTTGTCCGTCAAACTGACCATAAATGAGGCACTGTTCATCTGGCCGCCGCAAGTGTAGCAGGATGCCAGATAACCCCTGCGCTCTAGCACGATCGCTAAAGCTTGGAGGTTCATTACCAAATCTTGGACGAATTTACGGTGTTGTTCTGCAAGTCTCAGAAACACAGTTTTTCTCCTATCACCACGCCGTGTATTTTACACCCACTTTAATAATTTCTTAATAAGTGGGTATTTATGTGCTGGTTCAGTATACTTTCAGTATGCTCTAAAAAAATCGGATTACCGACCTCTTCAGCTTACCTATACTAGATTAACCGAGTTGCGATCGAAACTAAGTATCAGCAGCGACATTCAATCAAAACAAGCTGCCCTCACGGAGTCCAGCCCCAAAATCCCCCTTCTAAGACGGCTGCTTCAGCCCTCAGACAGACCAAAGATACAAATAACTAATCAGACCTATCCAATTAGTTAAGTAGACAAGTTCAATCGCCCTGCGGATACTCTTCCCAAAGCGTCGTCGTCTGCCGCAAGCTCCGAAACTCGCCGTTTCCTAAAATCAAGTGATCCAGCAGCGGAATCGACAAAAACTGCGCTCCCGCCAGCAACTGCCGCGTCAAAGCAATATCCTCCGGGCTTGGCTCCACACTCCCCGAGGGGTGATTGTGCGAGATAATCGCCCGCGTCGCCCCCTGGCGGATTACCTCGCGAAAAATATCCCGTGGGTGAGCCAAAGTTTCCGTTGCTGTGCCGATCGTAATTACCTGAGTTCCCAGCAGCCGATTTTTCACATCCAGCAGCACCACAGCAAAACGCTCCTGAGACTGCCACATCAAATCCTGACTCAGGGCATCCGCGGCCGCTTGCGGAGAGTCAACCACCGCCATGTCCGGCGGGCGCGACTGAAACACCCGCTTGCCCAACTCCACCGCAGCCAAAATCCCAGTCGCCTTAGCAGGCCCAATCCCGTGAATCTGCGTCAACTCCTGGACGCTAATGCTGCGCAGCACAGCCAGAGGATCGCGGGAATGCAAACTCAACTGATTTAAAATATACTGTCCCAGCCCTACAGCCGAAAGTTTGCCCTTTCCCTGACCGGTGCCCAGGAGAATCGCAATCAATTCCGCAGTCGCCAAACTTTTCGGGCCACCCGCCATCAGCCGTTCCCGTGGCCGTTCACTCATTGGCAAATCGACAATTCTCAAGCTGTAAGTCATAGCTGCACCCGCACCGCAAGCTCAACAATTACACAATTTTAGCCGATCGATTTGCGTTTTTCAATTCGTACAATCACCCAAAAAGCCTTCATCATTAACCCAGGCTGTTGGCAGAGCAAATCTAACCTAGCGTTTCGCAAGCGATCGAGTCTCGATCTCGATCGAGCTTAAAAGGATCGCCCGGATATGCCTCTAACACTCGCTGCGCTTCGGCTTGAGTCGCAAAGTCAGAACAGTTGCAATCCGAGTTAACGCAACTCGGAAAATCGGCACTTTTAACCTTCACTTTAGAAGACTCGTAAATAAATTTCTTGGTGTCTTTCTTTGGCTGCTGTGCATCAAGAGCAATCTCTGCGTTTCGTTCCACAGATTTGACTGAAGATGGCAATTTGCGATCGGGCTCTGGTTTGGCAAGTGCAGGTGTGGCAGCAGAAATTGCAGGTTTCGGTGTTGGTGTGGGCGTTTTTACAGTCTCCGGCTTCAGTGCCGGCACTGCCGAAAGCAGTGACGGCTTAGCGGTTTGAGATGATACTAGCCGATCGCTTGGGGCCGGAAGCGCCACTGAAACTTCCTGAGACGGATTGGGTGCGGTGACACCAACAAGTACAAACGAAGCAACCATCAACCCGCCGTACATCGCGGCCGATCGCTTGCGGGTTGGTGCACCCATTTCGGATTAACAATGCCCAGAAAAAAGGCAGGTATCGACAATAGAAAGCTTAAAACGAAAAAATTAAACATAGCGACTTTTACCAGTAAAAAATAGAAGGAGTTCAGGACGCAGAAACAGGTTTTTTTTTACAAAAATACGAGGTAAAGCACGAAGGATATCGGTTTAAATAACCCGATTTCTTTAATCCCTGTGCGTAAGTCCTGAGAAGTTAACTTCCTTATTTATCGGCAGGCAAACTCACAAATCCCTATGATTTACGAAGTAAACTAGAACGTGGGACACCCGACCCTGGTGCAACCGGGTTTCTTAGTCAGTTCGCGAGCGCACTCAAAGACCAAAAACCCGGTTTCTGCGTCAATATTTCTCGAAAAAGCGACGATTTGTGGAAGAAACCGGGTTTTTTGCGTAAGTCCTGTTAGGGTATTTCTCCTTACTAAATCTACGATTTTTTCCTACAGTTGGCGATCGCACTCCGACGCCTATAAACCGGGGTTTTTAATTGCAGTAAATGAGTAGAACCAAGTATTTTTCTTAAAAAACTACGTTTCTCGCCCCAACCGGGCGTAAGTCCTGGTAAAATTTCTTGTAATGCTGCCAAAAAATTGAGAAGCATACCCAGCTACCTTCAGCGCAAAGGTGCGCGTACCCTAAATTCTGGCCATTCAGTTGAGGCCAGCAGCCCCGAGGAAACAGCTTGCGGCGGCTTAGGTGCTGTCACCCCAAGCAAAACGAACGAAACTGCCATCAACCCGCCGTACAAGGCAGCCGATCGCTTGCGAGTTCCCAGTCCCACCCATTGAGGATTTAGCAGACCCAGACAAAAAGCAGGCGTTGAAAACATGAAAGTTAATACAAACAAGCTGGACATCACGCACCTCCAACTAGCGAATTGCAGCGATCGATTACTTTTATCTCCAATTAATAGCTCACAAATCCGCTTAAAAAAGTGGCAATTTAGGATTTATAACTTGAGAATTATTGATGTTTATCAAACAATAATAATTCTTTTAAAATCTCTTCCTTTAGGTAGTTGTTAAAAAAATAAGAGCTTTCTAGAGAACCAGAAAATTCTGCTTAAAATAGACACTAAATTCCTCACTCAAAATATGCAAGTCCGCTTTAACGTAGTCCGCCAAAATCAAAACGAGGCTCCCCGCGTTCACACTTACACCCTAGACGTGGAAGAGAGCAATACCATCCTCGACTGCCTCAACAGCATCAAGTGGGAGCACGACGGCACTTTAGCTTTTCGCAAAAATTGCCGCAATACAATTTGCGGCAGTTGTTCTATGCGAATTAACGGTCGATCGGCATTAGCTTGCAAAGAAAATGTGGCCGGCGAACTCGCAAGACTTGACAAAATAGCCCAGTCCAGTTCAGCAGAAAAGCCGATCGACTTTATCCCAGAAATTACTGTCGCCCCAATGGGAAATATGCCGGTAATTAAAGATTTGGTTGTTGACATGACCAGTTTTTGGGACAACCTGGAAGCAGTGGAACCCTATGTCAGCACCGCTTCGCGAGCAATTCCAGAACGCGAATTTCTGCAAACTCCAGAAGAGAGATCGAAACTCGACCAAACCGGCAACTGCATCCTCTGCGGCGCGTGCTATTCTGAGTGCAACGCCCGCGAAGTCAACCCGGAATTTGTCGGCCCCCACGCCCTCGCCAAAGCTTACCGCACGATCGCCGACTCCCGCGACAGCGAAACCGAAAATCGGCTCGAAAAATACAACGAAGGCACCGCAGGCGTCTGGGGATGCACTCGCTGTTACTACTGCAACTCGGTTTGTCCGATGGAAGTTGCGCCGATGGATCAAATTGGTAAGATTAAACAGGAGATTCTCGATCGCAAAGACGACCAAGCCAGTCGATCGATCCGCCACCGCAAAGTTTTAATCGAGCTCGTCAAAGAAGGCGGCTGGATAGATGAGCGCAAATTTGGCATCGAAGTAGTAGGAAACTACTTCCGCGACGTTAAAGGTTTGCTGAGTCTGGGCCCGTTGGGTTTGAGAATGATCGCTCGCGGCAAGTTCCCGCTGTTTTTTGAGCCTTCTGAAGGTACCGAAACCGTGCGAAATCTGATCGAATCGGTTCAAAGTTTAGAAAAGTCAGCAGATTAGCGATCGGCTGTCATTTTCCTGGTAAATTACAAGTTGTGCGATCGCAAAGTTTCCCAAAAATCATCACTCAAAACTCGAAACTTAAAACTTTTAAATGACTGCTCAAACTCCTCCATCCCCAAAACCGACAACCCCAAATATCCCAAAACCAGAACCAGCCTTTGGGTGGAATGCCTATGCCGAACAAATCAACGGACGATTTGCGATGGTGGGGTTCGTGGGACTTTTGCTGCTAGAATTCTTCACCCGCCAGGATTTTTTCACCTGGCTGGGGCTGCGTTAAATCCATCGGTCTATGACGCGCTCAAGACGCTCATACCATTTTAGATTTTAGATTTTAGATTAAAGAAGTGGGACAGACTGATTGTGTAAGGGTTTAGAGCTTGCCTGCTGTTGCATTCTTTTTTTTGATAATCGTATCTGAAACTGGGTTTTTTACCTATTTTAGAGCTGCTGCGAAGTATTTTGGTAAAAAAAACGATTTCAGGCTAGCCGTGCGTAAATCCTCTTCATAAAAAAGCCGGTAAAAAAATAGATAATTATCCATTTTTTACCGGCATCCGTGCTTGTCAAAAGCAGAAATAGAGTTAAGTTGTTGCAAATTTAAACTGTACTTGCGAGCCTGATTTGCAGCCCGCTGCTCGAGGAATTATTGACATAGATCCTCGATTTCGAGCCAATTAATTTCCAGTTGTGTCGCGGACGGTCAAACTGTACTTGCCTCTACCTTTTGGAGGCGGCTCGTAAGCATTGACAATGACGCGGTAGCGACCGTTCGCAGACAAGGTAACAGTAAGCTCAGAATTGGAATTTTGCTGCGTGGCATCATCATTTTCTGCAAGTAGCTCGCCCTGGGAGTTGAAAATAGCGAGATAAGTATCAAACTCGGTACTTTCTACGGTAACAACCACTTTCTGACCCTGAGTGCCTTCAAAGGTATACTCGTCGTACAAACTGCTGTCCGAGGGCAGTACAGAAGACTTAGCAGGGGTGAGTTCTCCGTTTTGCTCTAAAATGACCTTAGATAAACCCGGATCGGGACTCGGCGAAGGTTGTACAGTTGGACTTTGAGTTGGCGAACTCTGTGGAGATGGAGATGGCGACGGCCTGGGGCTTGCTTGAGCTAAAACAGCCTTGCTCGCAAGGGTCGCATCAAGTGACTTTTGAGGAAATTCTGCTGAAATGAAGGTGGAACTGCTGTTAGCAACTCCACTTGAATTTGAAACTGGCAGAGAGAGAGTCGGTTTGCCAGAAAAAGTAGCTAGTAGAGCAATTGGCGCGATCGCCCAAAATCTAACTTGACGCATGAATTACCTCGATTTGCAACGAAGAAGGAAGGAAGAAGTCAGTAGTCAGTAGTCAGTAGTCAGTAGTCATGAGTTATTTGTTAGGTGCTACCAATGCCCTGTTTGGCCAATTTTCAACGGACAGTTAGAGTGTAACGACCCCGGCCCGAAGCATCATAAGCATTGACAATTACGCGATAGCGACCCGTAGCGGGCAAAGTAACACTCAGAAACGCATTTTTAGTCGAATCGCTCGCATCGTCATTTTCTGCCACTAATCGGCCGTTAGGGCCAAAGATAGCCACATAGGGATCGAAATCTGTACTTTCGAGGGAAATGGCTACAGACTGACCCGATCGACCTTCAAAAGTATACTCGCGATACAGACTGTTGTCAGACGGCAATACCGGACCGCCTGCGACTAAAGCAGCTTCTTCTTGCAAAATTGCCCGAGAAGGCTGCGTAGGAGCACTAGCTTTCAGTTCTAACGTATAAGCCCCCGACTGCCTAGCTTCGTAGGAATTTGCCACTAAGGTGTAAGTGCCGTCTGCTGGTAGCCTAACTGTAATTCTGGCGTCTTTACTGCCGGCCCCGTCATCGTCTTGCGCGATTTCGCGCTGGTTGGGCCCGAGCAAAATTAAATAAGGGTCAATTTCTTGACTTTTCATTTCTATTGTGATTTGCTGGCCCGCTTTTCCCTCAAAGGAGTAGAGGTCAAAAAAGCTGTTGTCGGTGGGCAGAACGTTAGACTTGTCGGTGAGTTTACCGCTGACGGCGGGCCCGTTTAACGGAACTTTTTGAGGTGATTTGTTGCCGAAGGGCGATCGGGCTTGAGCCACGCGGGGAGCTCGCCCTTCTCGCACCGCTGTCAGGAAAGCGGGTACTTTGTCTGCTGAAATTGCAAAACCGATACCGATATTGCCTCCGCCCCGACCGCGAGTAAAAATAGAAGTATTGACGCCAATTAATTCTCCTGAACTGTTGAGCAGCGGCCCTCCAGAATTGCCGGGATTGATGGCGGCGTCAGTTTGAATTAAGCCCTGCTGGAGGTCGATGCGGCTGACGATTCCGACTGTAAAAGTACCTTGAAATTGACCGAATGGATTGCCGATCGCAAATGCTTGTTGCCCGACTTTCACCGAACCGGGAGGGGCTAAAGGAATTGTGGGCAAATTGTTTTGATTGCGAATCTTAACCACGGCTAAGTCTAGACCTTCTTCGCCGAATCCGACGACATCGGCGACAAGTTTTCTGCCGTCTGACAAAATGATATTGACGGTACCGCCGGCGGACACAACGTGGGCGTTGGTTAAAACCATGCCGTCGGGGCTGATAATTGTGCCGCTGCCGTTAGATTTATCTGTATCGACGGTAACAACGGCCGGACTGGCCTTTTCGTAGACCCGAATATTGGTTTGTTCTTCGACATTTTGGGCGATCGCACCTTGGGAATGCACCGAGTTAAATTCGGTTAAATCTGCCTCCGACCCTCCAAGGGGCGCCGTAACAACCGCAGCAGCGCTGGCTGCAACCCCAACTGTTAAAATTCCCGATACTGCTAAACTTAGAAGTTTTAAATTCATGGCGATCGATTTTAGTATTTAGCGATCGGTAGCTAGTAATTAGGTGTGGTCGCTAACTGCTAACTACCTTCTATAATTATTTTAGGACTTGTACAACAGTAGTGACATTCCTCACGCCGGTTCTCCTCTTCGGGAATCTGAGTCAGCAGCAAGATACTTGAAATTAGCTTTCCGCACCTCGGCATCCTCGTCGCCGTAGAAAAATGACAGCAGAGCAAAACGCTGGCCGCTAATCACGGGAGTCGCTTCGTGCAGCAAAGAACACGAAAAAATAATCGCCGTGCCAGAATCGCCTTTATAACCGTGCGGCGCGTACTCTGGAAACCGTAAAAATCCCCCCTTGTACTCTCCCACATTCAAGTTTAGCGTCATCGCAAACCTGCGGTGCAAAGTACCTTTGCTCGTATTGTCGCGGTGGGGCTGGAAATAACCGCCAGTCTCGGCATCATAACAACCTATCAAATACCGTTCAAACCTAGTAATTGTAAACTGAAAAGCTTTTGCTACTTCCGGCCGCACCCGGCGGAAAATAATCGCACTCAATTGTCGCTGGAAATCCTCATCTCTAATAAAGAAATCTCGGCGCTTCTTGAAAGTGTCGTCGTGCAGGCCAACTGTTTTCCCCTCTATTTGCCTCATAAAGCCCGAGGGGCTGCCGCCGTGAGTTTTGTACATATCGATCAAACTGCGGCAAGATGCTTTGTCCAAAACGTTAGGAATTACCAGCACCGGGGCGTGAGGATTTGCCTGTCGGGGTTCCTCGATTGGAGTCAAGCTTTTAATAAAATCCAATACTTGCTGGGCGTGTTGGTGCGGTTCGCCCATCGGGAAAATATTAATTATTTGCAGGTTTTCGTTGAGAACAAAAGTTTTAGGGGCATAATGAACTCCAACAGTTCCATTTTGTTCTACATCTCGGCAAACCCCGTACTGCTGGCTAACTGTTTTATCCAAGTCCCAGAAAAAGATGAATGACGGAGCAATTGTTGTCGGTCTGTTTTGTTCTTTGTCTGCTGCATCAACGCTCACTCCGAACTGCGGTACTTGCAAGCTTTGGAATTCTTCTGAAAGCTCTTGAAAGCTTTTGAGGATAACTTGGACTTGTGCAAAAGCAGCGCTGCCAAATAAAAACAGCACGACTCGCCGGCCGCCAACCGTCGAGAAATGAAATAAGGGGTTATTTGTAGAAGGAATGGAAAACCAAGGAGCCGGATCTCCTATTTCTAGTAATGGCATCTTGCTGATTTGAGATTTGGGATTTTATATTTAGATTATTATGCTGTCGATTAGTTCCACAGGTTCGATATGTTAAAATTGTTTAGTTACACAAGAATTAGTTTGTATCTGTGTATATGTGCGTTTTTCTGCGGTTTCACACTCGCAATTTAGAGTTTTTTTAAGAAGTTTAATATCGGATAATAAGTAGATGGGTATCAATAAACGCAACTTAGAGTTCTGCGGTTTCCCAAGCCGGAGCTGCGGGATAAATGTTTAGTTTCACCCACCTACTTATATTTGCCTATTTGTCGAAATTGGGGGAAGTATCCGGTTGGTCTTCCGGGTATTCTACTGGTCGATACTCCACGTAGTCTGACGGCGGTGCTTCCACGTCGCGGTTGCTGGGGCGAGACCTCGATGCTTCGCCAGGACGGGTTTTTTTGGTTCTCGGCGCAGTATCGGAACTGCGGTTTTCGGAAGCTGGGGGGCGGCTGCTGCGGCGCGGCGCCGGCCTTTCTTCGGAGTTGTCTGAAACGTCCCAGTTGTCAGGCCCTTGGGCGGGCGGGGCTTCCGGGCGGGCGGGACGTTTGCGCGAGGACGATCGATCGATCGACTCTGGCTTGGAGTTGTTAATGCTGCCGTTGCGATTCGAGGGACGGCGGCGGGGTTCATCGTCGTAGGCTTCCCGGGAGGAACGGTTGTCTTGGCTGCCTCTAATCCGGGGACGCTGCGGGTAGTCTTCCTCTGGTTCTAGCTGCTCGATTTCGGAATCGTAGCCGTCGTAAGCGTAGGCGTTGCTGACCGGTCGCTCTTCATCTACGTATTGGGCGCGACTTTTGGCTTGTGCTGTGGTTGCTCCCCGCAGCTTAATGCTTTCTGCTGCAAAAAATATGGCGGAACCGGTGAGCAGAAATTGACCGAATGCCAGAATTGGGTCAAGCCGCCATCCTTGAAATAACAGAATACCGCCGCACAGCAGGCCGACTGCTGCAAAAAAAATATCGTGGTCTCGGGCTAGTTTGGGACGCCACGATCGCAGAAAGTACAGTCCTGCCCCTGCTACTGCTAGGATGATCCCTAACAGGCTGCTCCAGTTCAATCCTAAATTGACCATTAGCCTATCTCCTATGTCTGTCCTATGTTAGCGAGTTAGATTTTACATCTATCATTAAGTCTGTCAGCCCGACTGTGCTTTCTGGGGCAGCTTACGGTCAGGGTTTCAGCTTGGGAAGTGAGCCATATAATAATGAGTTTAACGGGAAAAAACCTCAGCTTGGCAGTCAACCGAAGGTTTTGCCTTCACAGTTGCTGGTAGCCGAGGTTTCTCGGATCGGGGAAATGCCCGACGTGCAGGCGAAAATTGACTTTCACGCCTGACAGGAAGCCCCCCAGACTTTTTAGGTGCGCTTGATTTTGTCTTTTTGGCTGATGAAGATCAGGGCGATCGTTGCTGGAATCACTACTAGCCCAACGCCCACCAGCAGGCTGTACAAAAAGTTCGCGAGTGAAGGAGTCATAGATTCAAAGCCTTTGTTACAACAATTTGATTTTTATTAATTTTATACTTTCGATCGCACCTGTCAAACGGTTAAAATTATGAATAGCAGACTTAACAAAACTTAAGATTTCGAGATAAGACCCATGACTGGTATTACCGTTGCAAGTTGGATTCTGGGCTCTGTCCTAGTCCTGATGACTTTGCTCTTTATTTTTCGGATAGTTCTGACTTGGTATCCCGAAGTGAACCTGAGCAAGTTGCCGTTGAGTTTGATTGCTTGGCCGACGGAACCTTTTTTAGCCGTAACTAGAAAGATTGTACCGCCGATCGGCGGGGTGGACATTACGCCGATTATTTGGGTCGGTATCTGTAGCTTGCTGCGAGAAATGATTCTCGGTCAGCAAGGGCTGCTGACAATGATGATGTAATAGTCAGCGGGCATCGGGCATCGGGCATCGGGCATCGGGCATCGGGCATCGGGCATCGGGCATCGGGCATCGGGCATCGGGCATGGGTTAGTTGCCAACTACCCACTGCCAACTGCCAACTGACAACTGACTAATGACTGTTTTGGTTCAAGAACTGTTCGACGAAATTGGTGTAAACTTCGCCGTTGAGAAATTCCGGGCTATCGAGGATTTTTTGGTGGAAGCTGAGGGTGGTGGGGACGCCGGTGATGGCGCACTCCCGCAATGCCCGTTTCATCCTGCGGATGGCTGTCGGTCGATCGCGCCCCCAGACAATTACTTTACCGATTAAAGAATCGTAGTAAGCGGGTATTTCGTAATCGGTGTAAACGTGAGAGTCCATCCGCACACCGGGGCCGCCGGGAGGCAAATAACCGCTGATTCTGCCGGGGTGGGGTCGGAAGTTGCGATCGGGATCTTCAGCATTGATGCGGCACTCAATGGCGTGGCCGCTGAGAACTACTTGGTTTTGCTTGAGTTGCAGTTTTTCGCCTTGGGCGATGCGAATTTGTTCGGCTATCAAGTCGAGACCTGTAATCATCTCGGTGACGGGATGTTCTACTTGGATGCGGGTGTTCATTTCCATGAAGTAGAACTTACCCGATTTGTCAAGCAGAAATTCGACTGTGCCGGCACCTGTGTAGTTGATGGATTTGGCGGCGGCGACGGCGGCGTGACCCATCTGATCTCGGAGTTTCTGGGTGAGGGCTGGGCTGGGGGCTTCTTCCAGGAGTTTCTGATGTCGGCGCTGAATCGAACAATCTCTCTCGCCGAGGTGGATGACGTTACCGTAGTTGTCGGCGAGGATTTGGATTTCGATGTGGCGGGGTTTTTCGATGAATTTTTCGAGGTAAAGTCCGGGATTACCGAAGGCTGCATCGGCTTCGCCTTGGGCGGCTGAGAATAGTTTGGGGAGTTCGGAGGGTTCTCTAACTAGCCTCATCCCGCGGCCTCCACCGCCGGCTGTGGCTTTGATCATCACAGGATAGCCGATCTCGCGGGCGATCGACAATGCTTCGCGATCGTCCGCCAGCAATCCGACGCTACCGGGGACTGTGGGGACTTTCACCCGCTGCATGGTTTCTTTGGCGGTGGATTTGTCGCCCATCGCCCGCATCGCAGCAGGACTTGGACCGATGAAGGTAATTTGATGGTCGGCGCAGATTTCGGCAAATCGGGCGTTTTCGGCGAGGAAGCCGTAACCGGGGTGAATGGCTGCGGCGTTGCGCGTCAGCGCCGCCGAGATAATGTTGGGGATGTTTAAATAGCTTTTGCTGCTGGTGGGGGGGCCGATGCAAACGGCTTCGTCTGCCAACTGGACGTGCAGGGCGTGTTTATCTACGGTGGAGTGAACGGCGACCGTGGCAATCCCCATTTCCTCGCAGGTGCGCAGTATGCGGAGAGCTATTTCTCCCCGATTAGCGATTAAAATTTTCGAGAACCCCATCTTCGCTGCTTAATTCACTCAATATTCTGTACAATAATGCCTTTCGGTATGTTCTGGATAATCGTTTTCCAGAAATTGTTCACAAAAATTTATTTTACATTTGGCTGGTAGTGGTGCTATGATTGTAAATCGGCGGTCTAAAAGGGCAAGTCACAAGTTAAATGTCAGGAACCTCAACCTGTGAATCTTTAGCTTGTAACGCAAAAATCCCGGAGATTGCCAGAAAGAGCGGATGTGGCGGAATTGGTATACGCGCACGCTTGAGGTGCGTGTGGCATTATGTCCTTGCGAGTTCGAGTCTCGCCATCCGCATTGAATATGTAAAACAACTGTTGACAGTTTTTACTGTTGGCAGTTGTTTTGTATTGAGTGGTTGTTCTAGAAAGTCGATCGAGTTTTAGATCGGATTCTCGAAAACTCGATCGAACTAAGCATTCTTTAGCTGTCGATCGACAATTGTGTTTGAATTAAAAACATAGATACTTATCGTTTGTCAAGTAGAATGGGGTTAGTTAGGTTCCGAATCCGAGAGTTTGCTGACGAAAAAGGATGGACGCTAAAGGATGTTGCCGATCGATCCGAGGTTCCGTAAAGCACAGTCAGGCACTATGCTCGATCGGAAGGACTAGCAACGGTTGATATCACATCTATTCAAAAAATAGCTCGCACGCTGGATGTTTTGATTGAAGAGTTAATGGATGTTGTCAAAGAATAATAATGAGAATGGTGTTGGATAGTGCCACAATATTTTGGGGAGGCTAATCAGAAAGAAATCCGTCAATATGCAGAAATTATCGCCATGACGGATGATGTATATAAAATTGCTAATTATCTAGAGATTTCTGAACAAATTATCCGCCAAGTAAAAGAACACATATTTATCAAGGAACACGAGCTTGACATTCCCAATGATGAGACAAATACTATTAGTCATGTCCGAGGTAATTTTACACCCGATGGTGAGATTGCTGATTTATGGATAAGTGCAAAAAATGGTGAGCTACAACCGAGAGAACTTAGCAAGTTTAAACGGTTGATAGCCCATGAGTATATAGAGCAAGCACTAATGGCCGATGGACTTCCTTATCGATCGCCTAAAGCTTGGATAGAGCATCCCATGTATGGTTTTGGCAACTGGCCAACCCCGGATAATTTCGGAGCACACGATATAGCTCCTCATACCAGCAAGCCCAATCCATTTTCCCACTGGGTTAACATAATAGGTAAGTCAGCGGAAGGACTGATGCTTGCGGACAACCTCTCGAATATTGATGAGTTGCTTGAAGCTATTAGAGAAAGAATATGACTGCGAAAACAATTACCGACACTGCACTAGAGCGAATTTTAGCAATTAAATGGGAGCCAGACGATAGTCGCGTTAACTCTCACATTGCCCTTTTGCGAGAATACTTGAGACGTGCTGCGCTGTGGGCCAAGACTTTAGATTGTACAGATGAATGGCCGTTTTTTGATGTGGCTGCTCATATTGATTCTCTAGATGCCGATGAAACTAAGGTTAAAGTGCTTAAGACTCATTTCACAGAGACACCGTTTTATGTGGCGGGTATTATTGAGAAAACCTGCGAGTGGTTCCTTCATTGGGATAGCGCGAAAAATTCACCAAAAGTCAGTGAATTTACTCTACCGGAACCCTACGAACCGCTAATCCTAATGTATGAACGCGGTGGCATATTCTCTATGGAGCATGGATTTTTTGATTTTGCTGTTGGGGGTTTTCCTAGAGGTAAATGGCAGAAATACGACCAAATCATGCCTTTGTTGAAACTAGATGCGAGAACTTTAGATCGACTAGATATTGATTCGGGCGATGGGTTGAATGCAATTAACCCGAAAGCAGAGGGAGATTACACATCAATAGAGCGAGGTTGATTTTCGGAACTAGGCAAACTTGTCTGCGCGGATGATGGTTTTAACACTTTACGAGCAATTAGCCAAGCAACTCCTCCCAAGACTCCACCGCCTAAGCAACTAACTATAAGAGAACTAAACAAGGGATGAAGTTTCTTTGTTTGTGTAGCCGCGGTTTCAACCGCCGGGTTTCTACACAAAAGAAGTACAATAATTATGGCAAAATAAGAATTACTCATTTATTCAATCGCCATTATCCCAATGATTACCGTTACCCAAGCCGAAATTGAGCAGTACCGCTCCCAATTACAAGAATATCCCGATGCTCTAAAAGAGCTTGATGTACTTGAAGAGTGTGAAGGCGATTTAGAATATGCAGCCGAAACCTTAGCAATTAAGTCAGGAGAATTAGACAACGATCTAGATGCAAGAAACCCAAATGAGCCTAGCTGGTTACAAAAATTAGCCGATAAAGTACGTCCTCATATTTGTACGCCAGCCTTTAAAGACGTATTGAGTCAAGGTTTTGCTTTTGCATTGGGTTGGCTAATAACTGTTGGCGTTTACCAAGGAGTACCATTAACACTGGTACTTATTTACATAAGCAGGAAAAATTTGGACAAGTTTTGTCAGGATTGCTAAACGCCGATCGCAGTGAAGCCAGCCCAGTAATGAGGTTCAGCAAAAGGAAACGGTTTGCGGTTTACTGCACCATCCAGAGGAGCATTAACAAAGCGTGTGCGTTCTTTTTTGGGCAACAGTTTAAATGTTTGATCGATTTGCGGTTTGAGGCATTTTAATAATGCTTCAAGCCCCTCTGAGGTCAGATTCCGCAGCCATTGTTGTGCCTCATTGAGAGCAGTAACCGTTGATAGAGTTTCTAGGTTTTGATAGAACCGAATCAGTAACAAAGTGCTGGCGAGTTCATCTACTTTCCAAAGGGTACTGACCATACTAGGGCTACCTGCTAAGAGAAATCCGAAAGGTAAGCCAATATATTCATCGCTGGTTCTGGATTCTGTCAATCCAGTTTCGCAGGCGGAGAGAGTGACAAGACGACATTGATTTAGGTCAAGATTAAAGATTTCCAACAGTGTCAAACGTTCTTTATTGGCGAATACCAGGGATGATTCCAAAGGCGAGTCAGGCTCGAACTTGCCGTGACAACCGAAATGGGCGCAGTTGGCAAAGCTGAGTTTCGCCTTTAGAATTGCGTTCTTATTAGCATCATCTTTTGCCAAGAAATCATTAGACTTGAATTTGTGACGGATGTTAGCGGCTTGCAGTTCAAGTAAGTAGCGGTCTTTGGTAGGATTGGCAATAGCAAATAGGTGAGAAAAATTAGGGCGTTGTCGCTGTTTCGCCTGTTGCAATAGTTGACAACTGGGGGCATAGCTGACTCCACCAGGGAATAAGTCGAGAAGGCACGATTCGGATTTGAACAGGGATACAGTGATAGAAGAATCGATTTCATCGGTGCATCCGCTTTCAAAATCCCTTTTGTGGGAGATTGGCAACGCATGAAGGGGGAAAAGATGCAGGAAGCGATGGGGAATTAAAATCAGTCGATCGCACGGTTTCGGAATATTCTTTAAAATCTCATCAAGATGCAAAATCTCAGCTAGGTTTTGGAGGCGGGAGGCTAGTTTTTGCTTCCATTGGGGTTTTATCTCTTTGTACTCTTTTCGATACTCGTTAGCCCAATTTACCAAGGCTTGAAAGTCTGCTTTTGAAGATTGCCAGATTATTGGTGTTGGGGATTGTGGGGTGATGATGAAAGTTAGAAATTTATCGCCCATGATGTACCACTCAAGAATAGCGGTGTTTTCACCTGTCAGAGTTTGAATGTCTTTGTAGAGGATGGGCTTAACTTTTTGGGTTAGGCTAAAATCACGATCGATTGGTGTAATTTCATGAGCAATCAATTCATCGAGTTGTTTACGCAGTTTGGTGAGATGAGTAAAATCGCGGCTAGTGGTTAGGCTGTCGATTGTGAGGCTGCGTTCTCCCAATATTCTGCCACCATTACTGTTACGGTTTATCTGTTCGATTTCCAGTTGTCGCTGTTCGGCCTCAATTTCTCGACCGAGGCGCGACAATTCGTTGAGAACAGTTTCGGGGATATTGCCTTTAGGTTTGATGTCACGGTTGGCCAAGAGTTCTACAAGGTTGCGGGCTTTGCTGCGTTCGGCATATTCCACAGCTTCGGTGTAGCGTTGCAGTTCGATGCAAACTTCTACCATGCCCAGATAGAGTTGATTCCATTCTTCGGCTAATTTCTGTTTGGTTTCATCCCCAGATTGAATCTCGCCCCGTAAAAATTCTACTGTTTCAATCGCTGCGGCATAGGTATCATAAGCGAGTTGCCATTGCTGGTTACTTCGGTGAAAATTACCTAAATTAGATAAAGTCTCTGTATGTCGTTGTGGGAAAGCCTCGCGAGTTCTAATAGTTAAAGCATTGCGATAAAGTGCGATCGCCAGTTCGATATTCTCTGCTTTCTCTCCCCTAATTCTGTCACAGTAGGCATTTGCCAGATTATTTTGCGTGTCGGCCCAATATTCGGGAAAGGCATCGCGGGTGCGGACGGTTAATGCAGCAGTGTAAGATGCAATCGCCAGTTCGATATTCTCTGCTTTCTCTCCCCTAATTCTGTTAGGGTAGGCTTCTCCCAGATTATTTTGCGTGCTAGCCCAATATTCGGGAAAGGCATCGCGGGTGTAGACGGTTAATGCAGCAGTGTAATATGCGATCGCCATTTCGATATTCTGAGCTTTCTCTCCCCTGATTCTATCACTGTAGGCATTTGCCAGATTATTTTGCGTGCTAGCCCATTTTTCGGGAAAGGCATCGCGGGTGCGGACGGATAATGCAGCAGTGTAAGATGCGATCGCCATTTCGATATTCTGAGCTTTCTCTCCCCTGATTCTGTTACTGTAGGCTACTGCCAGATTATTTTGCGTCATAGCCCAATCTTGGGGAAAGGCATCGCGGGTGTAGACGGATAATGCAGCAGTGCAAGATGCGATCGCAACTTCGATATTCTCTGCTTTCTCTCCCCTGATTCTGTTACGGTAGGCAATTGCCAGATTATTTTGCGTCGCCGCCCAATCTTGGGGAAAGGCATCGCGGGTGCGGACGGATAATGCAGCAGTGTAAGATGCGATCGCCAGTTCGATATTCTCTGCTTTCTCTCCCCTGATTCTGTGACTGTAGGCTGCTGCCAGATTATGTTGCGTCGTTGCCCATTTTTCGCTTCCGAGTTCCCAATTACTTAAAAGTATTTGATAACCGGTAATGGCAATTTCAAGATTATTCGCTCTTTTCCCCAGCGGAAATTTACTAATATGATTACTCAAGTTTCCAATGAGGTCGAGAATTAATTCAATTGCTTCGGGATGTTCGGCAATTAAATTCTGGGCCACTTGCTGTAAAATCTCGGCAAAACGGTCATTGAGGAGATGTTGCCGCCCGGCCAGCATGGGGTAAACTACTTTAATATCGCCCTTGCTTTCTGCTTCTGCTTGCAATAAGTCTCCGATAAACTCTAAATACTCTTGGGGATTTTCACCTTCAGAGTTATCGCTATCTCCCTCATCATTCATCCCCAAGAATTGCTCTATCTGACTGGCAATATTTCGTAAATAATTAGCCTGATTTTCCTGTCCTTCCTCTGCCAACTTTTCTGCTACTACCTCGCAAACTTGCAGAAACCCCGAATCTACCAATTCTAAGTTAGCCTCTAAAATCTGCTGTTTCTCACCTTTGGGGCAATTCAGAAGTGTCTCAATCAATTGCAGATAAGCTTGGGCGCGGGTTTCTTCCATTGTGGGGAGTTGTCAGTAACACCGATGTTTATTTTATCACGATTGGTGGTTTGGCGGTTGACGCTCCCCCGTATCAATTTCTACCCCATCCCGAACAAGTAATCGAAATTACCCTCTCCCACAGAGTTTTTAAGCGTATTGATAATTTTCCTTGTATTATCGTGAGGCCCTTCAATATAACAAGGTTTTCCATTGCGACCGAATTTCAAGCCAATTTCGCTGGTTGATTCTCCTAAATGAGCCTTCGACTGCTCGAAATCGCGATGCGGTTCAAAGCCTAATGTTTTGGCATAAGCGATCGCACCCCAAACCAGGGCTTGTGCTTGTTCTAAACTAATCTCCTCGTACTCTTGCATAAACTGCGAGTAACAAAGCTGAACGAAATTTTTATATTGGCTATCGTTGCAGTTACGTGGCGGGATGGTATCCTTAACTCCCAAACACCAGTAGTCGATCAAATAAGAGGCTGCAACAAAACGATTGTATCCCTTGGAACGGGTAACCACCACTAAACCCAAACCGCTCGTTTCAGGGGTTTCATTCCCCAACAATACCTTCGCAAAATTTACATCCACGAGACATTGAGCAACGGGCAATAACTCTCCTTTTTCGGCGCTAGCGAGGGCTGTTTGTTCTGCATGAGATTGAATAAAGGTACTGACTTCGGATGCTTTCAATCCTAACTTTCGGGCAATTTGTTTGGGCGTTAATTGGCGATCGCGCAGGTTGAGAATTTCTTGTTCTTGTTCGGGTTGCATGGTTTGTCTATTGCCGTCAGGGCTGGGTTTGAGCTGAGTGGATCATTGTACCGCGTTTTTGCGACCAACTTCGTAACATTGCAAAGATTGAGAAAAAAACCCGGTTTCTTTGATGGTGCGAGTGGCGAGAAACCTCGGTTAGCCCGATAGTCCGCCAGGGGTTGAAACCCCTGTCTCATAGCGAAAGTCCTCTGAAGAGGACTAAAGAGTTTTTCATTTTTATCTCGGATTTTCAGTCGGTTTCAACCGACTTTCGCTATTAGCCAGGGGTTTCAACCCTTGGCGGTTGTGGCAACACCGCTAGAGTGCAAGCAACATAGGAAAAAACCGGGTTTCTTCTAATTTTTGGCTAATTCTGGCGGCCGCCCCATCAAGCCTGTCATCAAGCGCAAGGCTAAAAACCTCACAGGCGGAATTGTCCGCAAACACCACAATCCAAAGCGGCGAAATGCTACAATTGGCAGCCAAGTATTAGAAAATAATCTGTCTAGAAAATCGGTAAATCCTAACACGATTAAATTCTCTTTTTTGCGCCAGTTGTGATACCGTTTCAATACTCGCAAGTCGCCGATGTCTTCGCCTTTTTGGTGCGCTTGCTGCAAGATTTGGGCGATCGCCCCTGCATCTCGAATGCCCATATTCAATCCCTGGCCGCCCACGGGATGGCAGCAGTGGGCCGCATCCCCAATTAGTGCTAATCTGGGCAAAACGTAGCGATCGCTCTGCATTAACTGCACGGGAAATAAAAACCGCTCGCTCTCCAATTCCAAACGCCCTAAAAGCCCGCCCGTGCGCTGTTCCAACAAAGTCAAAAACTCTGTTTCATCCATTTGTTGCAAAGCTTTCGCTTCCGCGTGGGGTGCTGTCCAAACTACTTGACAGCGGTTCCCCGGTAATGGTAAGACTCCCATCGGGCCGCTCGGCCAAAAGCGCTCAAAAGCGATATCGTTGTGCGGTTTTTCTGCTTTAATGGTGATAGCAACGCAGGATTGCCAGTATTTCCAGCCGCGAGTGGTAATGTTTGCTGCGGTGCGGATGCGCGATCGCGAACCGTCGGCGGCGACTAATAATTTGGTGCGAATTGTGCGAGTTTCACCGTTTTGTTTTACTTCAATTTCGGCGCAATTAGTTAAATATTTTACCTGCAATACTTCGGCGGGACAAACCCAACTAAAATTCGGGTTTTTTGCCAAAGATTCGTACAAAGCTGACAGCATGACTCGGTGCTCGCCAACGTAACCTAAAGCTGCTTTTGGTACGGGCAATTTGCCAGTATTTCCCAAGTCTGGGCGGTGGAATTCGACGACACCGGGATAGTCGCCGTCGCAGAGGCTAATTTGCTCGAAGGTGGTAATTTGGGGCAAGATTTGTTGCCACACCCCGATACCTTCTAAAATCATTCCTGATAGTAAGGTAATTGCATAAGCTTGTTTTTTTGCTGCTGCGACTGCGGGGAGTTGGGTTTCGATTATGGCGATTTTTAAGCCGGAATCTTTTAAGGCGCTGGCTAAGGTTGCCCCAACTATGCCGCCTCCGACGATCGCGATGTCAAAGTCGAGTGTCTGTGTTTGTGTGGAGGCTGTTGTTGGAGAAAGTTGGTTTACAGGCATTTTCAAGGGAGGTTGTCAAAGTTAATTGGATTGTTACTTTTTTATTGTAAAGAATTATTTCGATTTAGGGCAGTTTTGAGCCAGAGTCATATCAATTCCGGCTGGGCCGGAATGATATAGAGGACACGGCAGTGCCGTTTCCCTACGATTAATCTGGCGCGCAAGAAACGGCACTGCCGTGTCCTGATTTCGGGTAATATTAATTCCGATGCCACCGGATTTGATATCAATTCCTGGACTAATGATTAATGAGTACCAACTACTGCTAATTGATTATTTTCGGAGACTGGGGGCGGTACTTGCTGGCAAAGGGGAATCTCGATGACAAACTCTGCACCCTCTCCGGGAACGGCAAAACACTGGAATTTGCCTCGGTGTTTTTCAACTATAATCTGATAGCTGATTGACAGTCCCAAGCCTGTGCCTTTGCCGACGGGTTTAGTAGTAAAAAATGGATCGAACAATTTGTGAATAACTTCTTGATTGATTCCCATCCCGTTGTCGGCAATCCGAATGGTTACTGTGTCTGAATTAACACTGGTGCTAATCCGAATTGTGTTGGGGCGAGAATATATTTCGTTTGAAGAATGATTGCTGTTGTACTCTTCGAGGGCGTCGATCGCATTTGCTAAAAGATTCATAAATACTTGATTGAGCTGACCTGCATAGCACTCTACTTTTGGGAATTTGCCGTATTCTTTGATAATCTCAATAGCTGGACGAGCTGTATTAGCTTTCAGCCGGTGCTGTAAAATCAACAAAGTGCTCTCTATTCCTTCGTGAATATCCACTAGCTTCATCTGCGATTCGTCGAGTCTGGAAAAGTTGCGCAAGGATATAACTAAGTCGCGGATGCGATCGGCTCCTACTTTCATTGATTCCAAAATCTTCGGAAAGTCTTCCATTAAGAAATCGATTTCAATATTTTCGGCTGCTTCTGCAATTTCCGGGAGGGGCTTTGGGTATTTTTTTTGGTAAAGGTGGAGTAAATCGAACAAGTCTCTGGCGTATTGGCTGACGTGGGTGATGTTACCGTAGATGAAGCTAATCGGGTTGTTAATTTCGTGGGCGACGCCGGCGACTAGCTGCCCGAGAGAAGAGATTTTTTCGGTTTGGATTAGTTGAGTTTGAGCTTGGTGCAACTGGCGGACAGCTTTTTCGAGCTGGGCTGCTTGCGATCGATACTGTCCCTCGGACTGCTTGAGTGCTTCCAAAACTTCCACCCGATCGCTAATGTCGGTGTAAGTTCCCACCCATTCGCGAACGCTGCCGTCGGCTACTAAAACTGGAACTGCGCGCACCCAGAAGTGTCTGTAGCTGCCGTCTGCGGCCCGCAAGCGGTGCTCGATTTCATAGAGACTTTTTGTTTCTATGGCGCGCTTCCAACCTTGTATTGTGCGATCGCGGTCTTCTGGGTGTACTGCTTCTATCCAGTTGTCCCTCATCTCTTCAAAGCTCATGCCCGTATAAGCTATCCAATCAGGCTGAGGCCCTTCGGGGATTCCGCTAGCGTTTGTCATCCAAACCATCTGTGCGGTGGCCATTGCCAGCGATCGGTATCTTTCCTCGCTCAGACGCACAAATTCTTCGGCTTGCCGGCTGGCTGTCACGTCGCGCAAAATTGCTGTGAATATGATTTCGCCTGCAACTTCGAGTTTGGAAATAGAAGCTTCGGCGGGAAATTCCGTACCGTCTCGGCGGCGGGCGAAAATTTCTTTGCGGTTGCCCATTTTTCGGGCTTGTTTAACGCCGCCGCCGAAATTGCTGACGAGGTGGCTGTGAGGGGCGGCAAAAGCTTCGGGCAACAGCAGGCTCAGGGATTGCCCGATCGCCTCCGCCGCCTCCCAGCCAAAAATCTGTTCTGCGCCTCGGTTGAACAAGATAATTTTTTGGTTTGCATCTACAGAAATAATCGCATCGTCGGCAATTTCTACAATGCCGGCGAAACGAGCTTGAGACAGTTGCAGCGCTTGTTCAGCTTGGAAGCGATCGCTGATGTCGCGGGCGATCGTCGAAATGTATGCGAGTTTGCCGCCCGGTGCGGAGTGGGAGATGATAACTTGGCTGACGGGAATTTCGAGTCCCGATGCTGACACGAAGGCTGTTTCTCCACTCCAAAAGCCCTCGGAAACAGCGGTGGCGATCGCTTGATTCAAAGCGCTGCGGGCTGGCGCTGCCGTGAATTCTGCAACTGGTCGGTTGGATATATCTTCGTTTTCGTTTATACCCACCATTTTTCTGCCTGCTTTGTTGATGTAAACGGCGCGTCCTTCGAGGTCGCAGATACCTACAAAATCCGGTGTTGCTTCCAGAATTGCTGCCAGAGTGCTGTTGGCGATTTCGGCTTGTTTGCGATCGGTAATATCCCGCGCGATGCTAACTATACCGATGATATTTCCTTGCCCGTCCCGGTAAGCGCTTTTTGTAGAAAGAAATGTCTGGAAATTGCCTTTAATTGGCAGTTCTTCTTCGATAACTTGCGTTTTTCCCCCTGTCACGATCTGGCGATCTGTTTTCCTAATATTGCCCGCAATTTCCGTCGGAAATAACTCGCTGTCATCTCTGCCGATAATGTCGTCTGCAGACTTGCCAATTATACTGGCTCCCGCAGCGTTTAGCATCAGGTAACGGCCCTGAATATCTTTGACAAATAGGGCTGCAGGCGTACTGTTGATGACTGTCAGCAACAGGTTGTAGTTGTTTTGGAGCGCCTGCTTTGTTGTTTGACTGTCGAGAATTTGCTGCTGCAATTGCTCGTTGGCGAGTTGCAGTTGGAGAGTCCGTTTCTCAACTTTAGTTTCTAAGTCTGATTTAGCTTTCCTCAGTCCCAGTTCCGCTCGATAGCGCTTCCGGTCGGCGGTGCAGAGAGTTTTTGCATTCTGCCAAATCAGAACTGTAAAAATAATCACGTTTAATACGCTTAACAGCGATATCCCTACCTCCGGCGTATAGGCTTGTAACCGCTCTCCCGATATGATGAAATAACCCACTAAAGGCGGGATAATAATTGCCTGCGGCAACAAGCGCCTCGCCATGATGCCGCCCGCGCGATCGCTGGTAATTACTGCTATCAATCCTCGGTCTGGACTGGCCAATAAAATGCCGAAGCTCAGCAACATAAATGCTGCGGACGTGTGCAAAGCCATGCCTGTATAATCGCCAATTCTGTAAAATAAAGCTTTGCCGTAGATGTAGCCTATCAAACCCAGAAATGCAATTAAAAATGCACAACAGCTTAAGATTTGAACCCGCAGGTATTTAGGGCGGCGTTCTGACAGCAGCAGCAGGGCTGTTCCCAGCAATAAAAAAGCAGCAGCAGTATTCGGTGCCATGCGTCCTGGTGTTCCGGGGCTTGTCAAGGTGTAACTTTCTTTAAATAGCAGTTGGTCGATGCCTAAGTCTAAATTAAAGCTATATTGAACTATGGTTAAGAAGGTAATTAATATAAGAAAAAATGAGCAAATAAAATTTAAAAATGTAGTGATTTTTTGATGCTTTATTGCTGTTGATTCGGCGCGCCGTCTCTGTTGGATGAACAGAGAAAACCCGCCCAAAATAAAGCAGACCGCAGTATTGGCTTTCATAGTCACCAGTCCGGGCAGAATGCTCTTTAAGAGTTGCAGATCGAATATCCAACCCAAAATGACTGTACAGCCGATCGCGATTACTGCAATACTAGCTTTTTTGGAAAAAGGCTGGACTTTAGCAATTGGGGTTGAGGGCCTTTGCACTTGTTGCGATCGTTCAAAAAGTTCCAATTTCTCGCTGCCTCAATTTTTTTTTGTTGTTACCTATTGATGGTAACAATGACACTAAGCTTTTAATGTTTCCAGCTATACAAAAGCGGCTTAAGAAAATATTAAGCCACTATTGTCACAGACAATACTTGATGCTCGCTCTAAGTTTTCTGAAGGCATCAATCTGGGAAATAACCGCGATGCCCGATTCAATCCACCGATATAAGTGTTTTTTACTTAGTTTAGGGAGGGGCAATCAGAGCGGATTTTGAGCGGGGCGGGTTTTGTACCGAAATTGTGCGTAAAATGTCAGCCGCTTTTAGATTTTAGAATGAAAGAGCAGGGATGAATCCGGGGAGAAATAAAAAACATGGTGGGAGCATCCCATTTTTGCTTTCAGATCCTGGACGGTTGCATCAGAATAATATATTTGGATCGTATTCAGTGCGAGCGTCTCGCTCGCGATCCCTACCGCGAGCGAGACGCTCGCACTCCTAAAAAACGCTTTTTACCAAATTGGGATGCTCCCAACATGGTATCGGATCGACCGGAGAACGGATTTATTCTTTCGCAGACTCAGGACGGGGTTAATTCTTCAATTCTTCAATTCTCCAATCTAAAATCTCAAATCTCAAATCTCAAATCGATTGACGGATTCGAGCTTATTTTCCCAAATTTTGAAGTGCTTCCAAAGCTTCGGTTGCTGAGGGGTAACGCTGGGGGAAAGCGTACAGCACCATCTGGTCTAAAACACGAGCCAACCCCGGGGTGACAGTTGCATTTTTCTGCCAGATGAGATTGCCTAAATTATCAACTCTGAGTTGTTTCGGCTGCATCCCTGTCAAGGCTTGAATCCCGATGATACCGACAGCATAGATGTCGCTGCAAAATTTAGGCGAGCCGATGGCTTGTTCGGGGGGAATGTAGTCTTGCTGAGTGCCGCCGCGCGATTTCGTTTGACCAGTGCTGTTTTGTGAAGTGTTAATTTCTTTAACTGCTCCAAAGTCAATTAATACAATCTTGCTATCTGATGTTCGCCTGATTAAGTTTTGAGGGTGAACGTCGCGGTGAATTACATCTTGTTTGTGAACGAATACAAGCACTTCCAAGATATCTTTCAACAAAGCAATAACCTGATGTTCTTCCCAAGGTTGACCTTCGATTAGTTCTTGATACAGGGGCTGCCCTTCGATGAATTGATAGACTAAATAAAAATATCCATCTTCTTCAAAGCGAGCTAACAATTCCGGTATCCGATCGTGTTTGCCCAATCGATATAAAACCCGCGTTTCTCGATCGAATAGCTGGCTGGTTCTCTCACACTGGTTTTTCAGGCGCTTGACGAGGCACAAAGGTCGATCGGGCAAATTCTCATCTTCAGCCAGATATGTATCGCTGTACTCGGTGCTGACTAAATGTTCTCTGATTCGGTAACGCATCCGCAGCAGCTTTTGCAAGAACACATTTACAGATTTAGCAGGTTGTGTGCCTTTTTCTACAGCTCTCATCATACAGTCCCAAAGATTTGCTCCGACTACTCTTTCTTCTGTTTCAATAATTCCTGCTTGCTTCAGTACCTTGGTGAGGTCTTTCCACAAGTTGTAGCCGACGTAGCGACCTAGGTAGCACACTGTGTAGCCGCGGGCGATCGGATCGTTTTGCTGAATTTCTTTGTACGTCAAACCCCCTAAAACGCCTTTAATTATTGACTGCTGCAAACGAGTCAGGTGTTTTTCCGTTTGTTCGTATACAAGATCGTCCAAAAAAATTATTGCTTCTTCTACCGTCATAGTTTCAGGTGTTAAGTGATTGGTACAGGAGCCACGCATTTTTCTATCGCTAGATTCCTGTTATACAGGATTTGATTTAAGTTTGATAGCTTTGCCTACTGATTGAAATATATTTTTACAAATATGACTTTTATGACTTTAAGTTATGACTTTTATGAATTGACATCATCCATAGTTTCGATAATTATATCAATGACAACTTTTAATTAGGGAATACATTCCCGGATCGGCCATCGCAAATTTGACTGTACCCAATTTCAGCAAAATATTTAGAGGTGTATCATGGCAAACTCAATCACTCAGACAATTACAAGGTCGATCGCATTTATCGACAGTGCCGTACCCGAATCCCAAACCTTAACCAACGGCATTAACCCAGAAATCGAAGTCATTCAACTAGATGCCAGTCGCAGCGGCGTCGAACAAATTGCCGAAGCCTTGCAAAATCGCAGTGTCTCAGCAATTCACATAATTTCCCACGGATCGCCGAGCTGCTTGCAATTGGGCAGCAGCAACTTGAATGCAGACAGCATCGAGTCGGATGCCATTTCCTTACAGCAGTGGTTTGCGACACCAATTAGTGCAGAAAATTCGCAATTTCCAAGCCCTAGCGCAGAACAGATTCAACCAGAAATTCTGCTTTATGGCTGCCAAGTAGCAGCAGGCGACACAGGTATGGCCTTTGTCAAAAGGCTGAGCGAACTAACCGGAGCCAGCGTTGCCGCCTCCCAGAATCTGACAGGAAGTGCAGCCAAGGGCGGCGATTGGGAACTCGAAATCAAAACCGGAAAAATCAAAACACCTTTAGCCTTGAAACCAGAGGTATTGGCTGCTTACAGCCACGTTCTCTCACTCTTTAAAATTAATGACTACGATCCAGAAATCTACGTCACCAATATCACCGCCGGAGACTTTAACGGTGACGGTAAGCCTGACGTAGCCACTATGGATCTTTTGTCAAACAACATTGGCATTCTCTTTGGAAATGGCAATGGCACATTTAACTTTGGCCCCAAAATTAATTTAGGAGTAGCTCCTTACGACTTTGCGGCAGGAGACTTTAATGGTGACAGCAAGCTTGATTTAGGCATTACTAACTTGAGTTATAAAAACTTTTCTGTCTTATTAGGAGACGGCAAAGGCAGCTTTAGTCCGGCCACCAACTTTGATTTGGGTTCATCTTTCACCGGCGTCTTTTGGGGAGAGTTTAACGGCGATGACAAGCTTGACCTAGTTACTCGTATTTTTTTTGGTGTTCAACCATTGCCAAGAGAAACAATCGCTATGGACGGTAAAGTAGTAAGAGGTTCATATGAGGCAATCAGCGATGATCCCGCATCTGGATTCGTAAGGATTCAGGTCACTGAACTCCTTGCTGGGCAAAGACTTTATATCTGGAGCTTGATGCTAAATAAATCTCTATTCTCAATAAATGACAAAAAATGACAGTTTTTCGTCCTTTATTGACAATAACCACGAAAGACAAAAACCCTTGTTTTGCCCTAAAACCCTTGCCAGACAAGCGTTGGAGCCGCAAGTTTTTAGACCTGAATCCTTACCTGGATTCACATCCAGCTATTATGCTGGTTAGCGCCTACATTGTTGAGCGGGGCTTGATTCTGGAACCTTATGAGGTGGATTCAAAAACAAACGAAATCACAGCAATTCCTGCATTTATCGAACAGATGGCAGTCAAGGGCGTGGTTTTTTGCCTTTGATGCCATTAGCACCCAAAAAAAACACTTCAGGCGATCGTTGACAGTGAGAATGATTGCGTGGGTGCGCTCAAGGGCAACCAATCTGGATTACTAAAAGCAGTCAAAGGCTGTTTTAAATCACAACAGAGCGCTCAAAAAATGAACAAAGGTCATGGTCGTATTGAAAAAAGGACAGTGAGTATTACACAGGATTTGACAGACCTTCCCAAATTTCCTGGACTCAAGACCTTGATTAGAGTTGAATCAGAACGACAAGTATATCGTGCCAACATCATCGAGTATGCCACAGAAACCCGCTATTATATAGCTTCATTTGTTGATACAGCAGAAGCTTTTGGAAAAAGAATCCGTGGTTATTGGGGAGTAGAGAATAAAGTGCATTATGTACGGGATGTGACCCGGCGTAGAAGATGCTTCACGGATTAGAACTACCCCAAAGCGTGCAAATCTGGGCAACGGCCCGTAATTTTGCACTCAATTTATATCGAGAGTATGGATTTCAGAATATGGCTCAAGCTCAACGACTTGCTGGCTTTGGTCTTAACACACTCAAGGAATTATTTAGAATGAAATAGCCCTGGCCTCGAACCCGTCTTGAAGCAGGGCGATTGTGCCTGGATTTTTTCCAGTTGGAATCCATAGTTGGGCATTAAGAGTAGAGAACAGCGTAAAATACTCACCTATGAAGCGATGGACAATTGTTTCACAGTTATGCTTTGTGCTAGTCGCACGGGCAATCCTTCAGTTTTTTACAAAAAATATCACCCACAACTTGATACAGCGTATTCCAGGTTTGTGAAGTGTAGGGACACGGCACTGCCGTGTCCTGGGATGGGAAGCTCACGATAGGCGGGTGTACTTCATAAATGTGGAATCTGCTGTAAGTTGCGTTTGAACTCAAGATGGCATCCAAACCTACCAAGAGGGCTATTTATGTTCGTGACATTGATTTTTGCATTTGGCCTTGGGTTAGTGGCGGGACTGCGATCGCTGACAGCCCCGGCTGCTTTATTTCTGGCGCGCGGCGGCACGATCGGGATCGTTCTGGCTGTCCTGGCAGTGGCTGAGCTAATTGGCGATATGCTGCCGCAAATTCCCTCCCGCACCAGTCCCCCTGCGTTGATTGCTCGGATTCTTAGTGGTGGCATTGTGGGATGGTTCATCACTGGAGCAAACAGCAGTGTTGCACTCGTTGGAGCGCTCCTGGGTGTTCTAGGTGCTCGCTGTCGGTGCGTATGGTGGTCGGACGGTGCGGATAGCCGCCATTGAGCGGATTGGTGCAATTCCTGCTGCCCTTGTTGAGGATGTTGTCGCGATCGCTCTAGCTGCCCTGATCGTTACTCGTTGATGTCACAAAGTACGTAAGTCCTAAGATTAACTGGCATCTTAACTCAAAGAACTTGAGCGGTCTAAATTCAACCGAAATAGAAGAATGAAGACAACTGATTGAAAGGCGGATCGGCCACCTTCGCAAGCGATCGTCGGGTCATCAAAATAAGACTGCTGAAATCAGTTATGTATCAACTGATAAAGTAGTAATTGAGCGATAGGATACCGATCGCAGATGCAGTCGTCTTTACTATCCAAATCAGATACAGACTGGGAAACTATCAGCACAATTTACATAGGAGCCCCATGAGCACGATCGCTACTAAGGATGGTACGCAAATCTATTACAAAGACTGGGGTACAGGACAACCCGTTGTCTTCAGTCACGGTTGGCCGCTGAGTGCGGATGCTTGGGAATCGCAGATGTTTTTTCTCGCCTCGCACGGCTATCGCTGCATCGCCCACGATCGTCGCGGTCATGGGCGATCGAGCCAACCTTGGAACGGCAATGAAATGGACACCTACGCTGACGATCTGGCGGAGCTCTTTGAGGCGCTGGATCTAAAGGATGCGGTGACGATCGGACACTCTACCGGCGGTGGCGAAGTGGCGCGGTTTATCGGGCGGCACGGAACATCGCGGGTGGCCAAGGCGGTGCTAATGGGCGCAGTACCGCCGATCATGGTCAAGACGGAGGCGAATCCTGGCGGGCTGCCCATTGAGGTCTTTGACGGCTTTCGGGCGTCGTTTTTGGCTGACCGATCGCAGTTCTTCCTCGATGTGGCTAGTGGCCCGTTTTTCGGCTTCAATCGACCCGGTGCCAAAGTCTCCCAAGGTCTGATCCAGTCGTGGTGGATGCAGGGGATGATGGCCGGTCATAAGAACGCTTATGACTGCATTAAAGCGTTTTCGGAAACAGATTTCACCGAAGATTTGAAGAAGTTCGACGTACCGACGCTGATTATTCATGGCGATGACGATCAGATCGTGCCGATTGGTGCTTCTGCCCTGTTGTCTGCGAAGCTGGTCAAGAATTCGACTTTGAAGATATATCCCGGCGGGTCGCATAGCTTGGGGGACACGAGTAAAGACCAACTCAACGCCGACCTGTTGGAATTCCTCAAGTCCTGACTCGATGCGCGAATGTGAGAGATCACAGTTAAAGATCCGAACGGGTGCATTCTCGTAGGTTCGCAACCGTTTCGGACAGTTGGTTCAAACTCAACAATCACAACACTTATAACGATGAAAAAACTAGAAGGAAAAATCGCAGTCGTCACAGGTGCGTCTAAAGGAATTGGTGCCGAGATCGCCAAACATCTGGCAGCCGAAGGTGCAGCAGTTGTCGTTAACTATTCATCAAGCAAAGAAGGGGCCGATCGCGTGGTTGATGAAATTACCAGCGCAGGCGGTAAGGCGATCGCAGTACAAGCAAATGTTGCCAAAAAAGCAGAGATCGAACATCTTTTTTCAGAGACGCAAAAAGCATTCGGCAAGCTAGATATCTTGGTCAACAATGCTGGCATTTATGAATTTTCCCCACTGGAAAACATCACGGAAGAGCACTTCCACAAGCAATTTGACCTCAATGTGCTGGGATTGATCCTCACCTCACAACAAGGCGTAAAGCACTTCGGACCAGAGGGTGGTAGCATTATCAATATCAGTTCGATCGTCAGCACTCTCGCGCCCCCGAACGGCTCAGTCTATAGCGCTACCAAAGCGGCGGTCGATGCCATCACGAAGTCGCTTGCCAAAGAACTCGGTTCACGCCACATCCGCGTCAATTCCATCAATCCTGGCATGGTGGAAACGGAGGGTACGCACACAGCAGGAATTACTGAGAGCGAAGATCGCAAACAGATGGAAGCGCAAACTCCGCTGGGTCGAATCGGACAGCCGCAGGACATTGCACCTGCCGTTGTTTTCCTCGCGTCCTCTGATTCAGGATGGATTACTGGCGAAACGCTGTACATCTCGGGTGGGCTTCACTAGCTTTGACAGCGCTGCATTTTTCTCTATACGAAGTACAGCGCCAAGCTAAAGCATCCTAACCGCAGTCGGCACCATTCCATGCAAGGCATTGCTGATTTAGTAATGATTTAGCTATTTCAAAAGCAAATTCCTACGTAAGAAAATCATTACTTTTCAGCAATGCCGAATGAGGATGTGATAACTTAATCAAAACTTTATTTCAACGAGCAGAGAGTTTTGAACTTGGAGTGTGAGAGAGTTATGAAAGTAAACTATCCCCAAGGAGTTTAGCGCTAATGGAAACAGCAGATGTCATTGTCATAGGGAGCGGTCAAGGCGGCATTCCACTGGCGACTGATTTTGCCAATGAGGGGCGCAAGGTTGTCTTGTTTGAGCGGGATGCTTTAGGCGGTAGTTGCATTAACTATGGCTGCACTCCGTCCAAAGCGTTCTTAGCAGCGGCTCATGCAGCAGGTAGGGCGCGTCAAGCCAAGAAGTTAGGCATCCATGCGGAGGTTGAAGTGGATTTTCCCGCTGTTATGGAGCGAGTTCGGGGAATCCGCAGCGACTTTAATCAGGGGATTCGCAACCGTTTGGAAACTGCGGATGTCAAAGTGATTTGTGCTGAAGCTTCTTTTGTGGGTGAACGGACGGTCAAAGGTGGGGATGTCACCGTTCAGGCTCCTCTAGTAATTATTAACACGGGTACGTCATCGCTGATTCCTGAGATTCCCGGTCTGGCAGAAACTCCCTACCTGACCAACCGCAATTTCTTTGACTTGAGCACTAAACCCGCCCGTTTATTGGTGATCGGAGGTGGCTATATTGGCTTGGAATTAGGGCAGGGATTGGCGCGTTTGGGCAGTAAGACTCACTTAATTGTGCGGGGCTCACGCCTTTTAGATCGAGAAGAAGCTGATGTCAGCGAGGTCTTAGCAGAAGCCTTCAAGCAGGATGGAATTCAGCTCCATTTTGGGGTGAATGTAAATCAGGTTGCCTATGAGAATAATGTATTTAGTCTGACGCTGAGCAATAGTGAGCAACTTCAGGGAGAAGCTTTGCTAGTTGCGATTGGAAGGAAACCCAATACAGGTGCATTAAATGCCGCCGCCAGTGGGATTGAGTTAGACGATCGAGGGTTTGTCAAAATTGACGACCAGTTTCATACAACCTGTGCTGGTGTCTACGCGATCGGGGATGCTGCCAAACAGCCTGCCTTTACCCACGTTTCATGGGAGGACTATCGCCGTTTAAAAGCTATTTTGTGTGGAGAAAACCGGACGCGAGGCGATCGCGTTCTTGGCTATGCGGTATACACAGAACCCCAGGTTGGGCGAGTGGGGATGACGTTAGAACAGGCTCATAAACAAAGCATCAACGCGCGTGCGGTTACGTTACCTATGAGCCAAATTGCACGCGCGATCGAGTGGGGGCATGACCTGGGGTTTTATCGCATGGTAATCGACAGCGACACAGACAAAATCCTGGGAGCAACCCTAGTAGGCTACGAAACTGCGGAACTGGTTCATGTATTTTTATCCCTGATGGAAGCGGGAGCAACTTGGCAGTTGTTAGAGCGATCTGTTCACATCCATCCCACCTATGGTGAAGCTTTACCCAGTCTGGCACGGTTGCTGCTTTGAGATAATATGCCTGGGTGTCCGAATATATGAAGAGGTTTTATCCCACACTCGGCACTTCAAAATGTAGAATAAAATAGTGCCAAAAAAGAAAATCTCGATTGAGAGTTATTTTCGGCTAGCGAACTGAAGGTTGATTCCCGAATTTAAATTGAATGTCAGCTTCAGTTTATAGGCTGTTTAAAAGAGAGAAGACGTGGGGAGTTTCTTGAACTAAATGGTTAAAACGGAACTTACCCCCTGCGGGGTAGTTCCGCTTAAAGCTTCTCGGTCGGAATCCTAAGTTTTTGGCTTATATCCTTAAATAATTTCAACGAGTTAGTCTTTTTTAGCTTCTTTCAACCCTGTTCAATTTAAAAGCTTTCTGTGCATCACTAGACCTCTTGCACAAAAAAATATGCTCTAATAAATGGTTTGGCTTAAGTGTAGGAAATTGCAGGTTTAGCTGATTTTCAGGACATGATGCTAAAAACAGCATAAAATGCTAAAAAGGTGTTTTGTAGTTACACAATAAATCAATCATGAACAAGCGATTTTATCAAAATTTGAAACCGGAGCAATTTAAACGGAGATTTGGTGTCCAGATTCAAACGTTTAAAGAAATGGTTAACACTTGAGAGCAATTCCGGGAATGAAAATCCTCAAGATCGACTCTTGACGCCGAAGCGCTTTAACTCTTGAAGAACAAGTTAAGAGTGGCTTGGGAATATTGGCGAGAATATCGAACCTATTTTCCTATGGGGACAAATTGGGGAGTATCCTCTTCAACGATTTGCCGAATTGTAACTAATACTAATTCTCTAAAATCGTGCAACACTCTTCGACCCCCCCTAGCCCCCCTTGCAAAGCAGGGTGGATTAATTGTCAACGCAATAATGTATCATAGAAGAGGCAATCAGATATTACCATCGGGTAAGACTA
>NZ_JAUBPE010000051.1:37151-55077 GCF_036700565.1 Microcoleus pseudofavosus SVA1_A4 | reverse complement strand
TTCCCTACAATTGATCGTGGTAGGGAAACGGCACTGCCGTGTCCTCTATATCATTCCGGTGCAGCCGGAATTGATATCAAGCCAAGAATGGTAACAGGAGATAGTTGGTATTCCCGAGTAGAAAACTTAAAATTTTTCAAAAACCAGAAACTGGCTTTTATATTGGGAATACAAAAAAATATAACTGTCTCAAATGAGCCATACAAGTATTGCCAGGTAGGAAATCTGGTTATTCCAGAGGAAGGATTAAGAACTCATGTCAAAGAATTTGGATTTATAAAGTTGTTTAGGAAAAACTTTAAGAAAGAAGACTCTAGACACTATATTTTGTATCTGACCGATGAAGAAAAAATCCCACAGCCATTCGTGAATTTATTACAACTCATGATACCCATTGGGGCATTGAAACCTTTTACAGAGCTATAAAACAAGTATGTGGAATTTGTAGGTTCATGGTTAGAGATACCTATGCAATCAAGACTCATATATTTTGTTCACTTCAAGCTTTTGTTAGATTGAAGTTTATGCGCTCTGAAAAGATAATTAGCAATTGGTATGAAGTCCAAAGGAATCAGTTCACTTTAGTTGTACGCGAGCATATTTTTGCCAACCTTGGCAGTGAGGGCATTATATAGAACACATAGATGATGTTTTTTGTCAATGCGTAAGTCCTATTAAGTTTGTAGTGACGACGGAAGTCTTCAAAGTCTTAAACGAGGCAGGCTCAGTTTCTGGAAGTTTCAGGAACTGTCTTTTTGGTAATTGGTAAGTCTGAGCAATTACCAATTACCAACTAGGAATTCCATCAGTCACAGCTTATTAACTAGCAGCTTCTGTTCGCTATCGAAAACTAGGCAATTCAATTTCAGCTAGCGATCGACGTTTTTTAGAAGGCCGCAGCGGACTGGCAATCAAGGTCAGCCAGTCGGGTTGTGCGACTGCTGTAGATTTGGCCGCACTCGATCGCACTTCTTGAATGCCAAAGGTTTCAACGGAATTCAAAATTTGAAAAGCCCTAGCCAATTCTTGGCTGCCTACTTTGGCAGCAGCAGTTTCGGGTTCAGACTCCGCCACCGGCACTTGAGGTTCCGCAACCGCAGGGGTTCCTTCTGTTTCCGGCTCCTGAGTTTGGTAGGTTTCGCTCTCCTGCAATTGAATGCCGGATACTTGGGCTAATTTGTTGAGTTCCAGATGTGCTGTGGATTCATGGTCGATCGCATCTTCAGCAGCCGCTACATCTGGATGCTCTTCGGGCTCCGACCAAGGTTTGACAGGGGAAGCGTTGAAGGCTGGCGGCAGCGGAACTTGAGAGCTTTTGACCGCCGCCAGCAAAGATTCTAATTGCGCGTTGGCGGTATCCTCGGCACCATCAGGCGGCTCGATAATCGGCGACTTGACTTGCGGCATCTCCAGACTTCTTTCCAAGGCAGCTTTGAATTGCAGGGTATGGCGCTGCTGGCGGTGCAAGCGCGCTCGCAATTCCCTGCAAACATTTTCTGTGGCTACTAGCTGGTGTAACTGTTCGTTGTAGCGCTGCACAGTAGACGCACATTCTCGCTCAACAGCCGCAAGCCTGGTTTGGCTGGTTGCTAACTGACTTCTTAAACTCTCGACAAAAATTTCTTGACCCTGGAGGGTTTGATGGGAAACTTCCACTTTGCCAAACAGCCGCGTCAATTGTTCTTGAGTGTTTTCGAGTGCGGCAGTCCGCTGTTCTAGCAAAGTTTCGCGATTCTGCAAGGTGTTTTGGGACTCTTCGAGAGCTGTTTCTAGCTGCGCGATGCGCTGCAAAAGGTCGCGGTTGCATTCGTGGAGCGCTTGCATTAAGGTGACTGGGGTCGATCCTTTGCCCTTAGCCTGTTCGGCATTCCCAAGCAGATTTTTTAGATTCTCTGAAATCGGGGGCGAGCCCGCCTCTGTCGGCTGTGTCTGAGATTGCGAGTTTTTTGTTTCAGCTTTTGCAGGAATTGCATCTACGCTGATCGCGTTGGGAAAATCTACTGTTTGCCAGTCTTCTTCTGGCTGTTGAGTAACCATTGCGGGAGTGTCTGTCGGATGGGGGGCGATCGGCTCAAAACCCCCAGCAGCAGCCAAATTTGACTGCAATGGTTCGGTATCGGATGGAACAGCAGGGTGCGGTTGGTGCTGATTGGCTCGAAGATCAGCTTCTGACATGGCTTTTTATCCCAATAGTCACAGGGTCTCAGATACAGTCTATCCTTATAGATTCTCCAGAAGGAAGCCCCTAAGCGATAGTTTTTGTCATTTTTCCTGTTTTTGGGACAATAGCCTCTAAATCGATTGGCGCGATCGGACTACAACCCGAACTCAAATTAAGGCGTAAGGTGCGCGCACCGGCACTCGGAAGAGGTGAGTTTTTGGCCGCCAGTCCTATCAAAATAATTTTTCCCGATGTCTAACGCACTCTTTCGGCACCCGCCCGATCGCCTAAGCTTTAACAACTGCAAAATGTTTGTCAATAATTGCTGGAATTTCTGCCGGTGCAATGCGGCTGTAGCGAGTTTTGTCCGGCATCACAACTATATTTGGGCCCGCTTTGCACTGTTTGAGACATCCGGTTCCCTGAACAGTCACTTTGTCTTCTAAACCGCGCGAATTCAAAGCATTTTCTAATGCTTTACAGACTCCTCCAGCGCCCCGCTTCTGGCAGTCTGATTTTTGACATACTAATATTTTGGTTTGGGTTTTTGCTGGAGCTTTTACAGTTTGAGCTACGGTGGGAGAGGTGACTTGGGTTTTGCCGATCGCGCGATCGTCGGATGTCAATACCCCAACAGGCACACTGGTAGAGTCTAGCTGTTCGGGCGAGCGATCGTTCTGGCCCCGAGCCAGCTTGAGGCTGCGAGCTTTAAGTTTTATTTTACCGTTTTTCAAATTGAGTTCTTTCTCACCGACAACTTCAACTTTCAACCCGGGCGTCAAAACAGGCAACAGAAATGTCCGCAATTCCTTGGAAAGTTTAACAAGAAATTCTACTTTGCGATCGTCGTCGCTGCTAATTCGCAAATATTTAAGTTTGCAGCCATCTTCAACAATCAGGCTAAGGATTTCTCCCTCTAAGCTGAATTCGGAAACTTGCTTGCCAGACTTATACATTGTTATAACTCCTTAGTTGAGTGTTCGGTGAAAATTATCGAGCTTGACAAAAAAACGTCGCCACTGAAGGTATTTATCGGTTGAATCGCATCATGATTTTTACTTGGGCTTTCAACCTTCTTCCCTCAAACTTTTTCCTTCTACCTTTAGCCCATTTGCCAGCAGCACTCCAGCCACTGCACCAGTTCGCGCCGAGGGGCACTGACTTGCCTCAACACGCTCATTAACTGAGCCGCTTGTTTGGCAGTGTTGACTTTTGCCCGCAAAGGTTCGTCAACCGCACACCAGCAGGGAATTTCTAGCTCTTGCAAGCGTTTGTAAACTTGCCACCTATCTAGCCAACTAACTTGCACAATGTCACAAACTTCTAATTCTGGATCTGCTGGATTCATTTTTTTTACAACAATAATAATTAGCAGTAATTTTTGAGCCTGACCGATCGCCTGCAGAAGTTAAAAGCCAGATTTCAGCAGAACATCAAGGATTGTCAAAAGCCCTTCCTGAAAAATTCTGCCTTCTGCATTATGCCTTCTGCCTTCAGAAGGTTTGCCCCACTTTCAGGAAGCGTTCAGAACTAGGATCTTTTTAAAGCATAACCCAACTGCTAATTATTCTCAATAGGTTTAGAAATAAATTTTCCTACTCTACAAAATCTTCCACTATCGAGGCAGACCCTGCTTGACTGCTGAATTGAGAGTGCTAAACTGACTCTATTGGCAACAAAGCTGCCTATTGAGAGGAGAACACACATGGCTGAGACTCAGAGTGCATTGAGACCATTTGGCCACATAGCTGAAAACCCAATTTTGTTGGAACATTCAGTCACAGCACCGATTTGTGAAGGAATGAACGCGCTGCTAGCCAGTTTTCAGGCTCTTTACCTGCAATATCAAAAACATCATTTTGTGGTGGAAGGGGCAGAATTTTACTCCTTGCATCAATTCTTTCAAGAAAGCTACGGAGAAGCTCAAGATAGCGTCCACGAATTAGGCGAACGCTTGAACGGATTGGGCGGCATACCGGCGGCGGGTTTTAGCAAGTTAGCCGAACTGTGCTGTTTCGAGCCGGAAGCCGACGGCGTGTTTTCTTGCCGCCAAATGCTGGAACACGATTTGACAGCGGAGCAAGCTATTATAGGTTTGCTGCGGCGTCAAGCAGGACAAGGGGAAAGTTTGGGCGATCGAGCTACGCGCTACCTCTACGAAAAAATCCTGCTAAAAACAGAAGAGCGAGCTTATCACATTTCTCACTTCCTCGCACCGGATACGTTGGTGCAGTTTAGCTTGAACTAACGATTCTTCTTCTTCCTTCGCGCCTTCGCGTTTCGTTATCTTAGTTCTAAAAAAAAGCGAGCAGTTTTCAGACTGCCCGCTTTTTTTATACAAAGTGCGCTTACCCGCAGGGAATTAAGGCGCTAAAGCATTGCCGCGCAACAAGCTACCGATAGTTTTGGCAGTAATCTTCATTTGGATGAAAGGATTTGCCGGCACTACAGTCTTATACAAGTAGCTATCGAATGTGAGTTTCTGCACGTCGCGATCGGCACACATTTCCACAAAAGCTTCGCGAGTAGCATCGGAACGGTAAAACACGCGCTGCAAAATGTCAAGCACTTTGTAAGTAATCCCGTAGGCTTTATCCCACCGCTTCAGATAAAGCTTGATTTCCTGTTCGGTAGGAATGCGCGTACCCTGCTGAGAAATCTCCACAATCGTTTCGGCGCACATCCGGCCAGACTTCGCAGCAAAATAGATACCTTCGCCCGAAGACTTGGTAACGTAACCCGCGGCATCGCCTACGAGAGCAACTCGGCCGACAACCCGGCGGGGACGCGGATGTTCCGGGATCGGGTGAGCTTCCACTTTAATAATCTCACCGCCCATGAGTTTTTTGGCAGCGCGGGCGCGGATGCCTGCTTGCAGCTTTTTAATACTGGCTTGATTGACTTTCATCGTACCGGTACCGACGGCTACGTGGTCGTATTTGGGGAACACCCAAGCGTAGAAGTCGGTAGATACGTCATCGCCGACGTACATTTCGGCTAAGTCGTGGTAGTAAGCCATTTTATCTTCCGGCAGGCGGATGCGTTCTTGGAAGGCGATCGCATAATTGTAATCGCCAGCGTCGATCGCCTTTGCCACGCGGGAGTTGGCGCCGTCAGCCCCAATCACCAAATCCACTTTCAGAGTTTTCTGAATTCCCATTGCGCTGCCGTCGGAGTGGTCGGCATAGTGGAGAGTGTAGGGATCGGTATTGTTGCCGGGAATCTCTAATTTGTGAACTGTGCCGTTAATCAGTTTGGCACCCAAGGAAGCGGCGCGATCGCGCATGAAGCCATCGAGCACTTCGCGGCGGCACATACCGATGTATTCGTGGGCGTTTTCAATATTGATGTCCACCTCGACGTTGGAGGGGGAGATCATTTTCATTTTTCTGACTTGGCGGTCTATGATGCTTTGCGGCAAGTCAAATTCGCTGACCATGCACAGGGGAATCGCCCCACCGCAGGGTTTGGCGTTGTCTAATTTACGCTCGAATAGGTATGTTTCAATTCCTGCTTTTACCAGTGTTTCGGCGGCGGAAGAACCCGCAGGGCCTGAACCTACTACTGCAACCCTTAGTGTCAAAGCTTTTCTCTCCAGTTTTTTTCTATAGGCATTACTCAGGTGTGATGGTATCACGGACTTGGGATGCGGTAGGCGTTCGGGCGGGAGATTTAAATGAAATGAAACAGAGCTTAACAGTTCGATACGAAAATCGGGTTTGGGGCGATGGATGCGATCGAATATCTTAAATGTTTAACGGTAGATGAACGCGGATGGAGGCTAATGTGCGATCGAACATTTTGCACTATTTTCTAAGAACAGGCAAGATGCCTGTTCCACAAAGAATGAATTTTCTGCTTGTGGGGCGGGCTTCTAGCCCGCCCGGACATGAACAGGCTTCCCTAGCCTGTTCCACAAAGAATGAATTTTCTGCTTGTGGGGTGGGCTTCTAGCCCGCCCGCCCTGAACAGGCTAGGGAAGCCTGTTCCACAAAGAGTGCATTTGGTTTTTGTGGGGTGGGCTTCTAGCCCGCCCAGAAGAGGTTAGAACCAGGGCAATAAGTTACATTAAAGTTAGTTCGACTTATATCTAAAATTCTTATGCTCGGTAATTTTCAACAAAGCAACCTGCGGATTGAGATTGAAGCTTCGGAAACAGCGATTAGGGACAGCTTGTTGCGTCCGAGTCAATTGCAGCAGTGGATGTGGCCGCAGCAGTTGTCTAGCGGTTTGCCAGAAGAATTTTCGCAAGGTTTGACGTTTACGAGTTGGCTTGGCCCGGTGGCCGTTGGGCATCACGTTGATATTGCTGAGCCGAATTGTCTGCGGCTGTTATTGAGTCAGGGAATTGACGGGTTTCACGAGTGGTATTGGGGCGACGGATGGGTGCAGTCTCGCTTGGAGGGAGTGTCTCTGTTGCCGCTAAATTTGGGGCAAACCGCTAGTTTGTTGAGGCTGCGGGAGTTTTTGGGGAAGAGTAAGGGAAAGGGGAAGTAGAGAAGTCGATCGAAATCATAATATGGAGTGGCCAGACTGTTTCCCACCCGATTGCCCGCCAAACGACGCTAAAGGGCCGTGCGATCGAGTTTACCGCTTAATTCAACAAGATTCTGCAACGGCTGATGATTTTTTGACAGTCCGCCAACTTTACCCAAATCGGCAATTTCTCGACAGCGAAAAAGAATGCCGTTCCTGTGCTCTCTCTGTTTTTAGCTCAAGAGATGATGTCACGGTCAACCGCAGAACTGGTAGGTTTAAAAATATGAAAGTTGCTGTGGCAAATTTGACTCCCGATTCAGGACGAATCAAGCACACTCCCTCACCGGGGACTAAGAATTCTCACCACAGTTGGTGGGTTCCAGTTAACGTTGAAGCCTTGACTTTATTTGAAGCTGTTGATGTCAGTGAGTGAGATATAGTTATGAGCCTGCTTCCAGAGTCTACTCATCTAGGCAAATTGGAAATTATCGAAGTGTACGAGTATTACGATGTACCGTGCCTATTTGCTTGCCGAAATGCGTCAGAACAGATATTTCTTGCGGTTTGGGCAAGCCAAACAAAAGAAATGGGAAAATGGCTTTATGTTCCCATGTCTATAGGTCGGTTTAAACGGGTTCGGTCTGGAAGTATCGATCTGCGAGATACTTTTTTAACCGCTGAGGATGGTTTTGTTTATGAAGTCATCCTCCCCTGCGACGATAGTTTTGATAAGGTAATAGCCGTTTCTTGTCAAGAACTAAATGATGAATGGCTGCCTGTGGCTGGTGAGTTGCTTGATTTTGGTAGCGAACCTCTGCCTGCATTATTGTTGCAAAAGCAAGAGACCAGAAACCCGGTTTCTTGATTAATTTTTAGCTACCAAACCCAGGATTATTTAGAGAAACCCGATTGATGAGTGTAAGTCGTATTTCAGGTTATCGCTACTGTGCCGATAACTTTTTTATTTGGTTAAGAGCATCTTGGTAATCACTTCTGCTTTTTATTTGTTCATTGCAGTTAGCGGCTTTGTCTATTTGTTGAGCGCAATAGTAAGTGGCTCGGTTTGTTTGTTTGTTGTAGAAGTAAGCGGCTTTTTTATAATCGGAGATCGCCTCTGCTTTTTTCCCTTGGTCAGACTTGGCATTACCCCGCTTTTTGTAGGCCTCAATATAGTCGGGTTCAATGTCTATCACCTTAGTATAATCGGCGATCGCCTGTTCTTTTTTCCCAAGGTCATACTTGGCATTACCCCGACTGTAGTAGGCATCAATATATGTGGGACTAATGTCGATCGCCTTAGTATAATCCGCGATCGCCTCTGCTTTTTTCCCTAGAGCAGACTTGACATTACCCCGACGGACGTAAACAGGAGTATATTTGGGGAAAATGTCGATCGCCTTATTAAAATCTGCGATCGCCTCTGCTTTTTTTCCTAGGTTATCCTTGGCTACACCCCGATCGAAGTAGATACCAGCTTTGTCGGGGGGATTAAGGTCGATCGCCTTATTAAAATCTGCGATCGCCTCTGCTTTTTTCCCTAGTCTATACTTGGCATAACCCCGACTGGCGTAGGCATCAGCATTCTTTGGATTTAACTCAATCGCCTTAGAATAATCAGCAATAGCCTTCGTCCTTTCCCCCATAACAGAGTATAACCACGCTCGATTGTTGTAGACATCAGCATTCTTTGGATTTAACTCGATCGCCTTAGAATAATCAGCAATAGCCTTCGTCCTTTCCCCCTGGTTATAGTAGGCTAAACCCCGCTTGTAGTAAGCATCAGCATTCTTTAGATTCAACTCTTTGCTCTCTTGCCTACTAGCTTGAGTGGAGGTAGCGGGAACCGAAGTTGTAGTCGAACAGGCCGTCATCCCAAACACGGTCAAAACTACAGCCATAATTTGCCAAATCAAGCGAAGCGGTTTTGTATTCATGGCCTAATCTTACAGTTATTGAGTTTTAATTAAGCTGCTTCCCCGACGGTTTAAAAGATTACCCACTCCCTATAACCAGTTTATTAAGTCAAAGTGGATTTGGCAAGAAATAGTTAGCACAGGACGCTTCTACCCGATAAGCTCCCAATTCTCCTGTCCTGCCGTTTTTAGGCAGACTAGGGAATGAAAACTCATATTTAGTATCGCCTCAGCTCGATTTTTGACAAAACCGATTAATTACATATTTCCGAATCACAGGCTGCAACCTAAACAAATCCTGACCGACTTCTGTCTCAATCAACGATCGCCAATTAGGCAACTTCAAAACATTTATCTCTAACTAACTAGATATATTTTCCGAAATTTCATCTCGCAATCTATTAGTGAAATAAGTATGTTGGTTGAGGTAAATGCGATCGACTCTTTCATTTACCGCCCTGACTTACTTCGATCGCACCACCAACACCGAACAAGGAGCCTCAGCCACAACCTCAGCACTCACCGAACCCTCCAAAATCCGTTTTACACCAGTCAAACCCCGACAGCCGATCGCAATTAAATCCGCCTTATAAATATTAGCTAAACGCACAATTTCCTCTCACCGCGACTATAACCTGTCACAGCCATTACTTCTGGGGTGTTTTTTCCGATCGCTAAAAGCCAAATAATTTGATAATTACGAGCACAAGTCGGTGTTTTGCCTTCACCGAAACGAGCAATCAAGTTCATCTATACTCAGATCGGGTGCGCTCGTAATTCGTTTGGGCATTCTTTATCTGACGGGGGGTGGTGTTGCTCTGGATTATATCCTTGTTTATCGACCGGACATGATATGATGCCAATTTTTGATTAATATAGTATTGCCACCAGCGGGGCGACACCCCCGTGACTCTGACCATCCCGGCTCAAGATATTTTTTCTTGCTAAAGCCGCTCTCTCGATTCTTTGGTTTCTTCTGAAATCGGTTGATGTCTGGGGTTTTGAACAAACTGCCCGTGACAATCTCTACATTTAAAGTGTTGCTTACCGCTGTGGGTAGGGCCATTTTTAACGATGTTTGGATAACCGCAACGGGGACAATTCATGGAATGGAGAATTTACCTGGCTTAGATACGTAGCATGATAACTCCTTACCCTTACTATGCCAGACTACCTGAAAGCCACTTCCCTGCCGCAAAACTAAACCTTTGTGATAAAAACACAATTTGTTCTTTTCTAAAGCGTTATTCTCAAAACAACGAACCGGGTGCGTTTTGACGAAGCGTTAATTTTTACCCTAAAAATAAATATGCTCTCCATTCCAGGCATTGCCATCGTGACGCTGCTTTACGAAAGTGCCAACTCCCTCGTTTACCGGGCCATTCGGGAAGCAGATCGCCAACCCCTCATCCTCAAACTTCTCAAAGAGAGCTACCCCACACCTCAAGAATTGCTGCGCTACCGCACCGAATACCGCATCACCAGAGAGCTGAAAGAGGCGGGAGTCGTGCAAGTCTATGAGTTGCAAAAATACCAAAACAGCCTCGTGATGTTTGTGGAGGACTTTGGCGGCGAATCCTTGAAAATTTGGATGCAGCAGCAAAAGTTTAGCCTAAAGGAGTTTCTGCAAATTGCGATCGCCACAACTGAAACTTTAGGGCAAATTCACAGCGCCAACATCATCCACAAAGATATTAACCCTTCTAATATAGTATTCAATCCAGCGACGGGGCAGATCAAAATTATCGACTTTGGCATTTCTACTCAGTTAACGCGAGAAACGCCGACCCTGAAAAACCCCAACGTTTTAGAAGGCACCCTCGCTTACATCTCGCCAGAACAAACCGGCAGGATGAACCGCGCTCTCGATTACCGCACTGACTTTTACTCGCTGGGCGTCACCTTCTACGAATTGCTGACAGGAAAACTGCCTTTTGACACAGAAGATGCTTTAGAACTGGTTCACTGCCACATTGCTAGACAGCCAGTTCCTCCGCACGAAATCGAGCCAATAATTCCCCTAATCCTGTCCCAAATTATCAATAAATTGATGGCGAAAAATGCCGAAAACCGCTATCAAACTGCCTTGGGGCTAAAGCACGATTTAGAGAGTTGTCTGGTTCAATTACAAGGAACAGGTAAAATTGAGCAGTTTGCCTTGGGAACGCGGGATATTACCGACCGTTTCCTGATTCCCGAAAAACTCTACGGCAGAGAAACTGAAGTTTCTAATCTATTAGCAGCCTTTGAACGAGTCAGTACGGGTAGCGCCGAAATGATGCTGGTAGCTGGTTTCTCGGGGATTGGAAAAACGGCAGTAGTGAACGAAGTCCACAAGCCGATCGCCAGACAGCGGGGCTATTTTATTAAAGGCAAATACGACCAATTTGGGCGAAATATTCCTTTCTCAGCATTTGTGCAAGCATTTCGGGAATTGATGGGACAGTTGCTATCAGAAAGTGACGCTCAATTACAAACATGGAAAACCCTGATTCTGACAGCAGTAGGCGAGAGTGGGCAAGTGCTGATTGAAGTGATTCCTGAGTTGGAACGCATTATTGGCACTCAACCGACTGCGCTAGAACTGTCGGGGAGTGCCGCCCAAAATCGCTTCAATCTGCTGATGCAAAAGTTTGTGCAAGTATTTACCCAAGCAGAACATCCCTTAGTGATGTTTTTGGATGATTTGCAGTGGGCGGATTCGGCATCTTTGAAATTGCTACAACTGTTGATGGGGGATACGGGGCATCTGTTAGTATTGGGTGCTTATAGAGATAATGAAGTCTCCCCTGTCCATCCGTTTATGTTGACGATCGATGAGATTATCAAGTCTGGGGCAGTGGTGAATACTATTACTCTGCAACCGTTGAGCCAAGGATATCTGAATCAATTGGTTGCAGATACATTGATTTGTAATTTATCTTTGGCCGGACCCTTGACAGAATTGGTTTATCAAAAAACCAAAGGTAATCCCTTTTTCTCTACCCAATTCCTCAAGTCGTTGCATGAAGATGGTCAAATTATCTTTGACTGGGATGTACGGCATTGGCAGTGCGATATCGATCGAGTTACATTTGCCGACGCCTCGGATGTGGTGGAGTTTATGGCGGTGCAATTGCAGAAGTTGCCTGCCGAAACTCAGGATGTTCTCAAACTTGCCGCGTGCATAGGGGCGCAGTTTGATTTAGATACATTGGCAATAGTCAACGAAGAACTACCAGAAGCAACGGCATCAGCACTGTGGAAAGCCTTGCAAGAGGGACTTATTTTAATGATGGCAGAAGGCTATGATTTAATTCAAACAGATGCTCAATTCCCTACTCATTCTGTTGCTAATCCAACTTATAAGTTCCTGCACGATCGGGTGCAGCAAGCGGCTTATTCCTTGATTCCCAACGACAAAAAACAAGCCACTCATCTCAAAATCGGACAGTTACTGCTACAAAAATCTTCGGAGAGCGAAATAGAGGAAAAACTCTTTGATATTGTGGGGCATTTAAATCTAGGAATTGAGTTGATCTATCAATTAAGCGAACGAGAAGCCTTAGCTCAACTAAACTTAGAAGCGGGACGTAAAGCCAGAAGTTCTACTGCCTACACTGCGGCAAATATCTATCTCCAAACGGGAATCGATCTACTGAGGGCTAACTGCTGGCTTCTTCAGTATGAGTTGACCCTGAATCTTTATGTTGCTGCTGCCGAAATTGCCTATTTGAATGGTGACTTTGATGGTATGGAACAGATGGCAGCGCAGGTTTTGCAAAAAGCCCAAACAATTTTAGACAAAGTTAAAATTTACGCAATTCAAATTGCCGCCCGGTCAGCCCAGAGCCAGATCGTAGAAGCGATCGCAGTAGCAAGAGATGCACTCTTACAATTGGGAGTTGAACTCCCTGCCGAACCTGATGAAGTTAAGATGGGCAAAGCGCTACAGAGCCTTGGCAGCCAACTCCAAGACATCCGAATTGAGGAACTGGTTGACCTGCCTGTGATGACAAATCCACAGACTCAGGCAGCCATGCAACTGTTAGGAATGTTGTTTCCAACCATTTTCCAGGGAATGCCGGGTTTGCTGCCTCTTCTTAGCTGCACGATGGTGAGTTTATCGCTCTCCTTTGGGAATGCACCCGCATCGACGGTGGGGTATGCGATTCACGGAATGGTGCTGTGTGCCTTTTTGGGAGAGGTAGAAACGGGCTATGGATTTGGGCAATTGGCACTCTCATTGCTCGATCGGTTCAATGTGCGGGAATTGAAGTCTATAATTCTCCTTTTGTTTGGTGGCTGGATTCAGCATCATCAAGAAGCTGTGAGGGCCACGATACCGATGCTGAAAGATGGCTTTACGGCTGGCATGGAAACTGGCGACTTTCTAGACGCTGGCTACAGCATAAGTATTTACTTTGATGCCAACTTTTTTGGTGGGGTAGAACTAGATACTTGGGAAACCGAAATAGTAAGTTACAGTGCTGCCTTGGCTCAGGTGAAGCAGTATTCTGCTCGGGTTTATTTGGATATGAAGCAGCAGATGGTGCGGAACTTGAGGGAAGCCGATATTCTGTCAGATTGCTTAATCGGCGAGGCCTACGATGAAACGGCGATGATTCCTAAGCACCATCAGAACAATGACCTGACGGCGATCGCTGCTGTCTACATCTACAAACTGTTGCTTGCTTACTGGTTAGGGAATTACACCGCTGCCCTAGACAATATTGCCCAAGCCAAGCCGTATTTAATGGCAGTATCGGGATTTGTTTTTGTTCCCATTTTCCATTTCTATGCAGCCCTTACCCACCTGGCACTCTTCCCCACACAGCCAGAAATAGAGCAAGCTGAAATTCTTACCCAGGTGGAAACTCATCAAACCACGCTGCAACAGTGGGCGCAAAATGCCCCCATGAATTATCTGCATAAATGGCACTTAGTTGAGGCAGAACGGCAACGGGTGTCCGGCAATAAAGCCGAGGCGATTGAAATGTACGATCGCGCCATTTCTGGAGCCCAAGAAAACAAATATGTTAATGACGAAGCCTTGGCAAACGAACTAGCCGCCAAATTCTACTGGGAATGGGGCAAAACAAAAGTTGCTCAAGCCTACATATTTGAGGCGTATTATTGTTATGTTGAATGGGGAGCCACTGCTAAGGTAACGGATTTAGAAACGCGATATCCCCACTTATTCGCGGTAACTCAACCGGGAAGGAACAACACTAAAACTACGGTAGCAATGACAACAACTGGTTCGGGTAATAGCCTAGATATCAGCGCAGTCATGAAGGCTTCTCAGGCGATTTCCGGCGAAATATTGCTGGATAAACTACTGTCTAGCTTGATGAAAATTTTGATGGAAAATGCAGGGGCGCAAAGAGGATATCTGATTTTGTCAAGCCAGGAAAAGCTGTTAATTGAAGCTGAAGGTACAATCGATGACGAACAAGTCACCGTGTTGCAGTCAATCCCGGTTGAGAATTGTCAAGAACTTTCCTCTGCTATTGTCAATTATGTGTCCCGCACTCAAGAAAGTGTGGTACTAGATGATGCTGCGCGATCGGGACAATTTACCAACGACCCCCACATCCGAAAGCATCAGCCTAAATCAATTTTATGCGTGCCGCTGATTAACCAATCTCAAATCGTCAGTATTGTTTACCTAGAAAATAATCTGACAGCCGGAGCTTTTACGCCAGAAAGAGTAGAACTATTAAAAGTGTTATCTGGACAGGCTGCTATCTCAATGCAAAATTCTAAACTCTATACAGAAGTCCGCGAAAATGAAAGCAGGCTGGCTCAACTCAACAAAGCTTACGAGCGATTTGTTCCCCATCAATTCCTCCAGTTTTTAGAGAAATCAAGCATCATTGATGTGGAATTGGGCGACCAAGTTCAGTTAGAAATGTCGGTGTTGTTTTCCGACATTCGCGACTTCACCACGCTTTCGGAAACTATGACGCCGGAGGATAATTTCAAATTTATTAATTCTTATCTTTCTCGCATGGAACCCGTCATTAATGAAAATAAGGGGTTTATCGACAAATATATTGGCGATGCGATTATGGCGCTATTTAGCGGCGAGGCGGATAATGCGGTGAAAGCGGGAATTGCTATGCTGAACCGCCTCGTTGAATACAATCAATACTGCGCTAACGCTGGCTGTGCGCCGATTCAGATTGGGATTGGGATTAATACGGGTTCTTTGATGCTGGGAACTGTGGGAGGACCAAATCGCATGGACGGGACAGTCATCAGCGATGCGGTGAATTTAGCTTCTCGTGTGGAAAGTTTGACAAAAAATTATGGGGTGTCGCTGTTAATTACCCAGCCAACTTATGCGCGCCTGAAAAATCCATCCCAGTACGCAATCCGCACTCTCGATACGGTAAAAGTCAAGGGAAAATCAGAAGCGGTGACGGTTTATGAGGTGTTTGATGCAGATCCGCTAGAAATTAAAGAGGGCAAGTTAGCTACGCTGGAATTGTTTGCGGAAGCGAGGGCAATTTACTTGGAAGGGAATGTGGCTGAAGCGACGCGGTTGTTTTCCGAGTGTTGGCGTCAGAATCAGGGCGATCGCGTGGCTAAAATTTATTGGGAACGCTGTCAGTCTGCATTGGGGACTCGCACAAAAATCAAAGACAGGCTACACAATTTAAATTAAGCGGTTGCTATACCTGAAAATCACAGCAAAAGTGCGATCGACTGCTGAGACACCCTACCAACTAGGCGATCGAAATCGGGTAGGTATGTTGTTGCGCTTTAGCGCTAAAGCGCAACAACATACGAAGTCTAAAAAGTTACTGCCTGAACTATACTGCTGGCAGTGACTCCTTTCAAGACAGCTAAATATTCCCCTGTTACCTGATACTGAATTATAGTATCGCTAACAAAAGCGCCGGTTCCTTGAAAAATATTTAACTGGCTAAAAGCAAGGGGGCTAATTAAATCAATTTTGTCTTGATTTAGGGTAAAATCAGCAATCGCATCAGCAGAGGCTAAGTCTGTTCCACCAGTATCGATCGCGATCGCAAACACATCAAAACCCAATCCGCCTGTGAGAGTGTCGGCCCCCATTTCTCCAAATAAGTAGTCATTGCCCCCGTCGCCAAACACTATATCGTCGCCATCGCCGCTGTAAATGCGATCGTTTTCCTTACCTGAGTAAATCAAGTCAGTACCGCCGTCGCCCTGAATAAAATCAATCCCTTGGCCGCCAAAAATAATGTCATTCCCATCACCGCCGCTGATACCGTCATCCCCTTTTTGTCCGTAAAGCAAGTCATCTCCTGCTTTGCCATCAAGATAATCATTGCCGGGGCGTGCGTGGATAATATCATTCAATGCCGATCCTGTGACGCGATCGTCCTTATCTGTCAAACCGATTACTGACTTTTGCGACAGGGTTTTGACATCACCGGGGCTGTCATTATCGCTGATATTGACTGCGAGAGGGGCGGCAAAATTATTATACAATGTATCAGTGCTGGTAGTGGCGTGGCTAATTGTGCTTACACGATCGCCCTCAACAACCGCATCGTCAACCGCAGTCACCGTTACCGTTTGAGCTACATTCCAATTGGCGGAAGTAAAAGTAAGGGCAGGTTGGCTGACAGTAACTTGGGTTCCAGGAGTAATAGCTACGGTGACATTAGCAGTTGGCTGAGTATTTAGTCGCACTTTGTATATATCATTGCCCAAGCTTTCGAGTACGTTGGTACTGCCAAGTGGTTCAAGGAAAATGACAGCGGGAGTACCTAGAGTCGGCGTTGGAGTCGGAGTCGGCGTCGGAGTCGGAGTTGTTGTTGGAGTGGGAGTTATTGTCGGAGTCGGAGTTGGAGTCGGTGTTGTTGTTGGAGTTGGAGTTATTGTCGGAGTCGGAGTTGGAGTCGGAGTTATTGTCGGAGTCGGAGTTGGCGTTGGAGTCGGTGTTGTTGTCGGAGTCGGAGTTGGCGTTGGAGTCGGTGTTGTTGTCGGAGTCGGAGTTGGCGTTGGAGTCGGACTTGTTGTCGGAGTTGGAGTTGGAGTCGGTGTTGTTGTTGGCGCAGTGTCGTTATCAGTAATAGCGACGCTAACAGTCGAAATTGTGATGCCGTTATAATTAACATCGCTACTGGTAGCGGTAGGCGCGATCGCACCTGTATGATTTCCTTCAACTAAATTATCGTCAAGAGCAACAACCGCAACAGTTTGAGTTACATTCCAATTAGTGCTGTCAAAATTGATCGACGAAATCGGATTAATTTGACTGCCTGTATCAAAGCTAATCGTAACAGGTGCCGTCGGCTGAGTATTTAACTTAACACTGTAACTTCCAGTTGCACCGCCTTCAGTCGCAGTCGTGCTGGTAGTGTTAACGGTGAAACCTGCGGTGTCATCATTAGTGACAGTTGTTGCGCCCGCATCAGCGGTAATAGTAGGAGTTGAACCTGGTGCGACAGGATTAGACAAGGTGAGGGTAACAGTTTCGTCAGGTTCGATCGCACTGTCGCCTAATACATCGAGAGTAATCGTTTTGGATGTCTCGCCAGCGGCGAAAGCGATCGTGCCAGTTGCACCCGTTGTCCCAGAAGTGCCGCCGATATTATTGTAATCGCTGACGTTGGTAGCAGTTCCGGCGATCGCATAATTGACGCTACTCGCTACACCAGCACCGCCGCTACGAATCACCGTAAAAGTCAGAGGAGTTGTGCCGGTATTGCCTTCGGGAATGCTGGCAATACCAGCGGCGACGGCATAAGAAACAGTACCGTTAGCAGCAATAGTTAGTGTGGTTTGTTTTGTTGTACCTGCAACCCCACCGGTGATTGTGCCAAAGTTGAGAATTGCGGTTTCGGCGTTTTCAGCTATGTTGTCAGGTTTGATAGTAACTGCAACATTTTGAGTGAGTGCGGCACCTGTTGCACCTGCGGGGAAAGTAACAGTTACAGGCGAAAAAGTGTAGTCAGAAATTTCGGTGCCTGTGGTGTTGGGGTCGATTGCGATCGGCACTGTCACGTCAGCGGTGGGAGTGTCGCTGAGAGTGACGGGGATATTAACTACCGTGTCTGTTGTTCCTTCTATTTCGCTGTAGGTGGCCGCGCCGAAATTCACCGCCGGGGGTGTATTCAGCAAAATTGAAACATTGTCGGAGTTCGTTACTGCTAAGTCGGGGAAAGAGTCGCCGTTAAAATTGCCGGATGCGATCGCGATCGGACTTGTTCCCGCTGTAAAGTTGGCGGGGGCACTAAAGCTGCCGATGCCATTTCCCATCAGAATTGAGACACCGCTGCTGCTTGCCACAGCTAAGTCGAGTTTGCTGTCTCCGTTAAAGTCGCTGGCGACAATACCTTGCGGGTCTGTCCCCACTGAAAAATTGGTGGCACTGCCAAAGCCACCAGTACCA
>NZ_JAUBPE010000051.1:0-37051 GCF_036700565.1 Microcoleus pseudofavosus SVA1_A4 | reverse complement strand
TTTCCTAACAGAATAGAGACATTGCTAGAACCATAGTTCACCACAGCTAGGTCAACTTTGGCATCTCCGTTAAAGTCTCCTACGGCTATGGAATTTGGATTTGTGCCCACACTAAAGTTGGTAGCGCTGCCAAAGTCGCCAGTACCATTTCCTAACAGAATAGAGACATTGCTAGAACCATAGTTCACCACAGCTAGGTCAACTTTGGCATCTCCGTTAAAGTCCCCGACAGCCAAAGCCGGAAATGCATACTGCACCGTTAAGTTGGTACTCAAATTCAATGCCCCGCTGCCGTTGCCATTTGCCAGAAAAATTTGGACAGCGCCAGAGGTTTGGCCAGGATTGAAAACGGCTACTGCCACGTCTGAAAAGTTGTCGCCGTTAAAATTCCCAACGACAAGCGATACAGGGCGTGCTGCAAATGGAGTGGGGCTGCTAAAACCGCCCGTACCATTTCCTAAGAAACTTGAGAGGGCGCCGCTAGTGCCGCTACCCCCTACTGCCAAGTCAGGGAAATTATCGTTGTTAAAATTGCCGATGGCGATCAAGGTGGGATTTGACACTGCCAAGGTAGGAATAGGCGCGGGATTAAAGCCACCAGTGCCATTTCCTAACAGGATGGAAACAGTGTTAGATCCTTGGTTTGTTACAGCTAGATCGGGTTTGCCATCCAGGTCAAAATCACCCGTAGCAATACCGTAGGGATTTGTCTCCACGCCAAAGTTTGTTGCAGCGCCGAAAGTTGAGAGAACATATTCGTAAGCTGCTAATACTTCGGGTTCAAATACTAGCGGTGTTTTAATTTCTCCGGTTCTAACTTCTAATTCCCAGTCGCCGCCTTTTGCAGCACTTCCCGTCAGCTTTTTGGAAGCTGCCACCGACGCGCCAGTTAACTCACTCAGGCGTTGGAGGAATTGGTTAGGTTTTGTGGGTTTTGTAGCACTTTCAACTGGGCGGTTAAAACCGCTACTGCACAAACTAAACCCGCCTGCGCGGGTTGAAATTCCATAGTCCGCGTAGACGGACTTCGTTTGTATAGCCGCGAATTTTATTCGCCAGGGCTGATTAACAGCCGCTACGTTACACCCATACAGGAGAATATCGGCACCGGGAATTAGTGCTTTGCGCCACTGTTCGAGTTGAGGGCCGAAGCTTTCTATATTGCTGCTATTGAGTGTAATTAAACCGAGTTGTACCGCACCTGGACTGCCGTGAGAGATGATGTGGATTGCTTCTATATTTTTTTCAATTGCTAACCTTTCGGTAATTTGCTCAATGCCATCCCGCGCTTCATCTAGGATAATTACTTCAGCCTTTGGAGAAACGCCGCTAATTAAACTCTGATAATCTTCAACATTTGACTCAATAAAAACTAGAGTTGAAACATTTTTTGCCCGTATCATTATGCAACCTCTTTAATTGTTGAGTTTTATAGGTTTCACTCAAATAGAACTTACAGCAGATTCCACGTTTATGAAGTACCCCCGCCTATCGTTCTATCCGCGTAGAGACACGGCGAAAGCCTTTGTCCCTACACTTCATTAACTAGCATCTGATTGCGAGCTACGCCTAAATTCCTTACGATTGCTTTGTTCCTCGCAATGACATTACCAAGGACTCCCAATCATCGTGAAGGCAGACCAATAATAAGGATGGGAGAGATTTTCATTAGTCAGTTTAGCTAATTCTGGCGGTAATTCTAACTCCTTATTTAAGTTTGACAAAATTAAACGACCATTTTCAATGCGAACTTGACCTTTAATCATAGCAATTTGAGCCTGCCGCAAAGCTTCAGCTTTAATCGGCGCAACTTTCAAGTTATGGTAAAATTCAGCCATTAACCCTAAAGTACCTTCATCGCTGACGTACCAAAGACTCGCCAAAACTGACTTCACCCCCGCTTGCACAGCTAACCCCGCAAAACCTAATTCGGTGTCATTATCACCCACAGCAGTTTTACAAGCGCTCAACACCAATAGCTCAACTTTAGGCGGCTGATTCCACCCTAGTTCGCGCACGCGATCGAGTGTTAACCTGCTATCTGATAACTGAATATAAGAATTGCTCGGTGCTCCTGGCTTAAATTCTCCGTGAGTGGCGAGGTGAATAATCCGATAGGCTTGGGCGGTGCGTTGTGACGTAAGATTATTGAGAGTAAAGGTTTGGTTGAGGAATGATTCGCCTTTCCATTCGGAGGCAATAGCATTAAGTTCTGCAGGCACTGCTGGCAAGGGTTGGTTATTGGTAAATTGTGATGCTCCCATTGCTAAAACTTCAGCATTTTTAACACTTTCATAGCTAGTATCGGTTAAGTTGACGCTGGGAATGAGTCCGATGCTGTATTTTTCTACTAGAAATTGAGAACCGTCATGGAGGGCGGCTAAGGGAAGCGATCGCAACCCCGCATCCATACTAAAAACTAGCGTATCGATGCCCTGAGCTTTCAAATCAGCTTCCAAGGGCGCAATTATCCACTGGTAAAGTTGTTGGGATGCTGGCAAATAGCTCTGAGTATTGCGTTGTATGGGATCGAGAAGTTCAGACCTGAAGCTGGCGGCGACTTTCATCAAAGTTTCGCGCCGGGCGGTGGGAATGCTTTTATGAATTGGGATGCCCGTAGGGGGGACGACGATCAGGTCTAATTGTTCAGGGCGGGCTAAGGCGTAAATAATGGCTGGTTTTTTACCAGTTTGGTTGGCGATCGTTCTAGTTCTTTGCTGTATGGCTGTAAAAGATTGCAAATCCCGCCTGATTTCCTGGTTGACGTATGACCCCACTTGTTCGCTATAAAAGATATCGATAAAGAAACTGGCTTGAGGAATATCGCCTCTATCGATCAGTCGTGTGAGATCGCTAAAGCTAACTCTACTTAGAGGCGATGCCGTTTGGACAACTTCGCTTACCCAATCGGATCTGTAGTTAAAAAGAGATTCAATTCTATTAATGATATTCAGGTTGCCAGATTGGGCGATCGTATTGGTAATTGAGATATCCGGTAAGGGGAAGGCGGCACCAAGAGACGGAGATAAAGTTGGTGTCGGAGTAGATAATGGCATCGGGGCTAGCATTTCAGGCGCAATGGAGGGCACAATCAATATCGGAGACGGTATTGCTTGTGGAATTGGCGCAGGTGATGGCGTTGGTTCTAGTATTAAAAATGGCGCAGGTGATGGCGTTGGTTCTGGTATTAAAGATGGCGCAGGTGATGGAGATGGTGTCGGTTCCGATGTTGGAGATGGTGTCGGTTCCGGTGTTGGTTGTGGGGTTGGAGATGGTGTCGGTTCCGGTGTTGGAGATGGTGTCGGTTCCGGTGTTGGTTGTGGGGTTGGAGATGGTGTCGGTTCCGGCGTAGGCGATGGCGTTGGAGATGGTGTCGGTTCCGGTGTTGGTTGTGGGGTTGGAGATGGTGTCGGTTCCGATGTTGGAGATGGTGTTGGTTCCGGTGTCGGTTCCGGTGTTGGCGATGGTGTCGGTTCCGGCGTTGGAGATGGTGTCGGTTCCGGCGTTGGAGATGGCGCGGAAGTAACGATCGCAATATTGCCCTGAGTGTAAGTGCTAGGCGGCACCGGCACCGCGAACTGCGCCGAAATTGTTTCGGAACCTGATGTAATGGCTCCCGCCGTCCCATTCGTTGTCGCATCGCCGACAATAAAAGGTGTAATCGTGCTCCCCGCGTGTCGGATCGCGATCGCGCCGCCACCGATGCCATTATTAGCGCTGGAAATGCTCGCATTTACACCGCTGCTATCTGTAAAAGTGCCACTGACTGTGAGAAGATTGCCAGCCGTGAGGTCAATACTGCCGCCAGTAGACTGAAGAGTGCCTGTAACGGCGATGTCGTTGGCAGCTTTGAGGGTAATATTACCCCCAGAAGTGGCGATCGCATCCAGCGCAATGTCCCCTCCAGACTCCAAAATCACAGGCCCGCCTGCTGTCGAAATCGCTCCCACTCCGATGCTATTGCCCGAAGCAACACCCGGTGAAGCAAAAAATGTCTCCCCTGCGGTGACATTCGGCGGCAGATTCGCAGCATTCGCCAAAGTCGAAACGCCCGATCGCAGAATTAAAGCTGCACTACCTGAAAGCACGGCCGCATCTGGATCTGCGGAACTTGACAAAGTAGTATCTGGCCCAGTGATACTAATATCTCCAGCCGCGATCGCGCCTTTTGCTTCTACCTTAAGTGAGCTTCCAGTATAATCTCCAAATCTCACATCTCCCTCGGAGCTAATAATCGGGTCGTACAAACTCACAAACCTGCCGCCGTTGCCTGCCAATGTGAGAACACTAACATTACCTCCCGCAGCGAAGTGAGCATCGCCCGAAACATTGCCGTTACTCAATAATGCGATATCCCCTGCGGATTGGAATGCAGGGTTAGGGTAATTTAGCGCGAAGATATCAATATTTTGATTACCTTGTATAGTAAGATTGCCGCCTGCGATCGCCCTGAAAGGATAACTGCCATCCCGCACCCGCACCGTATCTCCTGCCAACAGATACAAATTGCCCTCAGTAAGTAGCTGGCTTTCTACCAAAGTGAGATTACTGGCTGCCGAGAGTGTAGCATTCTGACTATTAACAGTAGAACTAGCGATCGCCACATCTCCGCTTTCCACCCTCAAACCCGCCGTCAAAACCACTTCTCCTGCACCGTTAACGGAGATACCAGTAGCAGAGTTCCCACCTGCGCCAGCAAGCAATTGCGGAAGAGACAAAGGCAGGGATAATTGCCCATTCTGTGTTAACAATCCCCCTTCAACAACCCCAATTTCTAAACTTAATAAATGTCCTTCTTGACTAAGCCGTATAGCATTCTCACCGGGAACAGCAGCGACAATAATATTACCTTGGGGAGCATTGAGGGAACCCGTGCTGACTACAGTACCGCCAATTAAAGTTATATCTTGTCCAGGCGATACTGCTAAATTACCTGCATTGAGGATACTTCCCGGTTGGCTGAGATTAAAGTAAAAAGTGTTCGGACTTCCTATGAAGGTACTGTAATCGTTCGCTCCTGCAACATTAAACAAACCGGAATCAAAACCGATGTTAGTAGCAGTAGTAGCTGTAAAAGCCGCCGGAAGATTCAAGCTAGCATTAGGGCCAAAGATAATGCCCGAAGGATTTATTAAAAACAGGTTGGAATTGCTGCCACTTACTTGAATTAAACCGTTGATAATAGAAGGATTGCCGTCTACTACCCGACCCAGAATGTTGCGAATAGCCGGATTAGAGATGAAATTAGCAATTTGCCCTTCGCTAAGCCCAAACTGTTGAAAACTGTGGAAAAGATTCGCTCCGTCTCTAGAAGTTTGGCCGCCTGTAATATTGAAGCGATCGCCGCTTGGCGTGACAGTAGTGCCAGTTCCATCGGGTGCGGGAACAATGGGTTGTCCTTGTACCACCGCTGTACTCAAAATAGTGGCTGCGATCGCTAGCATTGCAGCACCATGTATAGGAAAGAAGGCTAGTTTCATTAACTTTTAGCTGGCAGAGCACGTATCTGACAATTATAAGTTTAAGGTATTGGCTGGTCAGTGCGGTCAACTGCGGCGTAGACTTAGCGATTAAGAACGTCGTCACCATCAGGGCGGTTGCTATACCTGAAACCCACATTCTTCATTCTCAACATTCACGATCGGTTCTTAATTATTTTTAGCCACTAATAAAGCTATAATTTATAGTTTTATACCGTACATTGACTGATAAAAAACGTTTTAAACTCATAATTTATTATGTTAAAAATAGAGTTTTGTGTGTAATTATGGTGTGTAAAACCCCAGCCTGCGTAATGTGGGCTGGAAATCAAAGCAAAAGTGCGATCGACTGTTGGTGCACCTTACAAATCAGGCGATCGAAATCGGGGCTACCACAAAGTATTTGCAGGCTATTACCCAAAAAACTCAACATTTGTTAACAAACCTTATTTTTGCTTTTGTAACGCGCTATGCTCTAGACAAAGCTGGTGCCTTTTGACTTAGCGTTAATTTTTAGCAAAAAAATCAATATGCTCTCGATTCCAGGCATTACGGTTGTGACACTTCTCTATGAAAGCGCCAACTCTCTAGTTTACCGGGCGATTCGGGAAGCAGATCAAAGGCCGATTATCCTCAAACTTCTCAAAGAAAGCTACCCCACACCTCAAGAATTGCTGCGCTACCGCACCGAATACCGCATCACCCAAGAGTTGAAAGAGGCGGGAGTCGTGCGAGTCTATGACTTGCAAAAATACCAAAACAGCCTCGTGATGTTTGTGGAGGACTTTGGCGGCGAATCCTTGACAATTTGGATGCAGCAGCGAAAGTTTACTCTGGAGGAATTTTTACAAATTGCGATCGCCACCACTGAAATTTTAGGGCAAATTCACAGAGCCAATATTATCCATAAAGATATTAACCCCTCGAATATTGTTTACAACCCGGAAACGGAACAATTAAAAATTATCGACTTTGGCATTTCCACTCAGCTAAGCCGAGAAACACCGATAGTGAAAAACCCCGGAGTTTTGGAAGGAACTCTCGCTTATATCTCGCCCGAACAAACTGGCAGGATGAATCGCACTCTCGATTACCGCACTGACTTTTACTCGCTTGGCGTCACTTTCTATAAATTACTCACAGGAAAACTGCCTTTTGAGACAGAGGACGCTTTAGAATTGGTTCACTGCCATATAGCCAGACAGCCAGTACCCACCCACGAAATTGAGCCAGTAATTCCCCTAATTGTGTCTCAAATTGTCAGCAAACTAATGGCAAAAAATGCCGAAAATCGCTATCAAACGGCATTAGGCTTAAAGCATGATTTAGAAACTTGTCTGGTTCAATTACAAGAAACCAATAACATTCAGACGTTTGCGTTAGGAACGCAGGATATTACAGATCGTTTCCTAATTCCCGAAAAGTTATATGGCAGGGAAACAGAAGTTTTTAATCTCTTAGCAGCCTTTGAACGAGTCAGTACAGGTAGCGCCGAAATGATGCTAGTCGCTGGCTTATCGGGCATTGGTAAAACCGCAGTAGTGAACGAAGTGCACAAGCCGATCGCCAGACAGCGGGGCTATTTTATCAAAGGCAAATACGATCAATTTGGGCGAAATATTCCCTTCAGTGCATTTGTGCAAGCATTTCGTGAATTAATGGGACAATTGTTATCAGAAAGTGACGCTCAGTTACACAGATGGAAAACCCTAATTCTCACAGCAGTAGGCGAGAGCGGGCAAGTCTTGATTGACGTAATTCCTGAGTTAGAACGCATCATTGGCGCTCAAAGTCCCGCGCTACAACTGTCGGGGAGTGCAGCACAAAATCGCTTCAATCTGCTGATGCAGAAATTTGTGCAAGTATTTACTACTGCCGAACATCCCTTAGTGATATTTTTGGACGATTTGCAGTGGGCGGATTCGGCATCTTTGAAGTTATTACAACTGTTGATGGAGGATAGGGGGCATCTCTTAGTATTGGGCGCTTATCGAGATAATGAAGTCTCCCCTGTTCATCCGTTTATGTTAACAGTGGATGAGATTGTTAAGTCTGGGGCAGTAGTGAATACTATTACGCTGGAACCGTTGAGCCAAAGATATCTGAATCAGTTGGTAGCAGATACGCTGATTTGTAATTTATCCTTGGCCGGGGCCTTAACAGAATTGGTTTATGAAAAAACTCAAGGAAATCCCTTTTTCTCGACTCAATTCCTCAAGGCTTTGTATGAAGATGGTCAAATTATTTTTGACCCCCCTCAATCCCCCCTTACTAAGGGGGGAAGTAAAGGGGGGTGGCAGTGCGATATTGCTCAAGCTAGACTTACCCATGCCTCGGATGTGGTGGAGTTTATGGCGGTGCAATTGCAGAAGTTGCCCACAGAAACTCAGGATGTTCTCAAACTTGCCGCGTGCATTGGGGCGCAGTTTGATTTAGAGACATTGGCAATAGTCAACGAAGAATTACCCCAACCAACCGCATCAGCGCTGTGGGAAGCCTTGCAAGAAGGGCTTATTTTACTGATTGCAGAAGGCTATGATTTAATTCAAAGAGATGCTCAATTCCCTCATGGGCCTGTGGCTAATCCGATTTATAAGTTCCTGCACGATCGCGTCCAGCAAGCAGCTTATTCCCTAATACCCGAAAACCAAAAACAAGCCACTCATCTCAAAATTGGACAGTTATTCCTACACAAATATTCTGACATAGAAAGAGAGGAAAAACTATTTGATATTGTCGGGCATTTGAATTTAGGGCAAGAATTAATCAGCCAGCCAAGCGAGCGGGAAGCCTTAGCACAACTTAACTTAGAAGCCGGACGCAAGGCAAGAAATTCTACCGCCTACGCTGCGGCCAATATCTATCTGCAAACAGGAATCGATCTCTTGAGGGCTAACTGCTGGCAAACTCAGTATGAGTTGACCTTGAATCTCTATATTGCTGCTGCCGAAGCCGCCTATTTGAATGCTGACCTTGAAGGCATGGAACAAATGGCAGAACTGGTGTTGCAAGAAGCTAAGACGATTTTAGACAAAATTAAAATTTACGAAATTTTAATCGCCGCCCAGACAGCCCAAGGCAAGATGTTGGAGGCGATCGCAGTCGGTAGAGAGGCCCTGCAACTATTGGGAATCGATCTCCCCACCGAACCTGACGGAGCCTTGATTGGCAAAGCGCTACAAACCCTGAACAGCCTGCTCCACGAGAAACAGATTGATGAACTGGCGGATCTGCCTTTGATGACAAATCCCCAGACTCAAGCAGCTATGCAACTGTTAAGAATGTTACCGGCACCGATTTTCATGGGAATGCCCGGTTTGCTGCCCCTGCTTAGCTCGACGATGGTGAGTTTATCGCTCTCCTTTGGGAATGCACCCGCATCAAGCGTGGGGTATGCAATTCACGGTATGGTGTTGTGTGGTTTTTTGGGAGAGGTAAAAACAGGCTATGGCTTTGGTCGATTGGCACTAAGCTTGCTGGAGAGGTTCACTTCACGGGAATTCAATTCCATCATTCTGATGATGTTTGGGGCTTTTATGCAGCATCATCAGGAAGCTATGAGAGCCGCGATATTAACCCTGAAAGATGGCTATACGGTTGGGATGGAAATTGGCGATTTGGGTTACGCTGGCTACAGCATAATCAATTACTTTCACGCCAAATTTTTGGGTGGGGTAGAACTAGAGACTTGGGAACCCGAACTAGCAGATTACAGGGCTGACATGGCGCAGTTGAAACAATATTCTGCTCAGATTTTTTTGGATATGAAACTGCAGACGGTGCAGAATTTGAGGCAAGCCGGTATTCTGTCGGATTGCTTAATCGGAACTGCTTACGATGAAACGGTGATGATTCCTAAGCACCATCAGGACAATGAACTCACCGCGATCGCTGATGTATACATCTCCAAACTGCTGCTTGCCTATTTATCGGGCAATTATCCGGCTGCCTTAAACCATATTTGCCAAGCCAAGCCGTATTTAATGGCATTATCGGGATTGATTTTTGTTGCCGCTTTCCATTTTTATGCAGCCCTAACATACTTGGCGCTATTTTCCACACAGCCAGAAACCGAGCAAGCTGAAATTATTACTCAGGCGGAAGCCCATCAAACGACTCTGCAACAGTGGGCGCAAAATGCTCCGATGAATCATCTGCATAAATGGTATTTGGTTGAGGCCGAAAAACATCGAGTTTTGGGCAATAAAGCTGAGGCGATTGAAATGTACGATCGCGCCATTGCTGGAGCTAATGAAAATCAATTTCTCAACGAAGAAGCCCTTGCCAACGAACTAGCAGCAAAATTTTATTTAGAATGGGGTAAAGAAAAATTTGCCCAACTCTACATGATTGAGGCATATTATTGTTATGTTCAATGGGGAGCCACTGCTAAGGTAACAGATTTAGAAACGCGATATCCCCAGTTATTGATATCAATTCAACCGGGAAATAAAAACACTAAAAATACCGCAACAGTGACGACCACTGGTTCGGGTAATAACTTAGATATTACCACAGTGATGAAAGCTTCTCAGGCAATTTCTGGAGAAATTGTGCTGGATAAGTTACTGTCTAGCTTGATGAAAATTTTGATTGAAAGTGCAGGGGCGCAAAGAGGCTATCTAATTTTATCAAGCCAGGGAAAGCTATTAATTGAAGCTCTTAGCGAAGCCTCGCATGATAGTGCAATAGCGGCAATAACTTCCCAAAAAGTCACCGTATTGCAGTCAATTCTAGTTGAAGATTGTCAGGAACTTTCCGAAGCAATTGTTAATTATGTGGCTCGTACTCAAGAAAGCGTGGTACTGGATGACGCTGTTCGAGAGGGACAATTTACCAACGACCCCTACATCCAAAAAAATCAGCCCAAATCAATTCTCTGCGTGCCACTAATTAACCAAGCTCAAATTGTCAGTATTGTTTATCTAGAAAACAATCTGACAGCAGGAGCTTTTACGCCAGAAAGAGTGGAACTATTAAAAGTGTTATCTGGACAAGCAGCTATCTCGATTCAAAATTCTCAACTTTATACACAAGTCCGCGAAAGTGAGAACCGGCTCGCTCAATTTTTAGAAGCAATCCCAGTCGGGGTGTCAGTGCTGGATGCTTCTGGCAAACCTTACTATAATAATCGCGCTGCTATCCAATTATTAGGTAAAGGAGTTCTTCCGGCAGTCACCAGCGAGCAAATATCCGAGGTTTATCAAATCTATCAAGCGGGAACAGAGCAGGAATATCCGTCTGCAGAATTGCCTACTGCGCGGGCGTTGAAAGGGGAAAGCGCTACTGCTGAGGATATGGAAATCCACCAGGGCGACAAGATTATTCCGATCGAGGCTTGGGGTACTCCCATCTATGATGAAAAGGACAACATTTCTTATGCAATTGTAGCCTTTCAAGATATCACGGAGCGTAAAAAAGCCGAAACAGAGCGCATTAGATTTACCGATGAATTGTTCCAACTCAACAAAGCTTACGAGCGCTTCGTCCCCAATCAGTTCCTCCAGTTTTTAGAGAAATCAAGCATTATTGATGTCGAATTAGGCGATCAGGTGCAGTTGGAAATGTCGGTGTTGTTTTCCGACATTCGCGACTTCACCACGCTTTCGGAAAGCATGACGCCGGAGGATAATTTCAGACTTATCAATTCCTATCTTTCTCGCATGGAACCCGTCATTAATGAAAATAACGGGTTTATTGATAAATATATTGGCGATGCGATTATGGCGCTGTTTAGCGGCGAGGCGGATAATGCGGTGAAAGCCGGAATTGCGATGCTGCACCGTCTCGTTGAATACAATCAAAATCGCGCTAATTTTGGCTGTGCGCCGATTCTGATTGGGATTGGCATCAATACTGGAACTTTGATGCTGGGAACGGTGGGCGGTCAAAATCGCATGGACGGGACGGTAATCAGCGATGCGGTGAATTTAGCTTCTCGCGTGGAAAGTTTGACGAAAAATTATGGGGTGTCGCTATTAATTACCCAGGAAACTTACTCGCGTTTAGAAAATCCATCCCAGTACGCAATCCGCACTCTCGATACGGTAAAAGTCAAGGGAAAATCAGAAGCGGTGACGGTTTATGAGGTGTTTGATGCAGATCCGCTAGAAATTAAAGAGGGCAAGTTAGCTACGCTGGAATTGTTTGCGGAAGCGAGGGCAATTTACTTGGAAGGGAATGTGGCTGAAGCGACGCGACTGTTTTCCGAGTGTTGGCGTCAGAATCAGGGCGATCGCGTTGCTAAAATTTATTGGGAACGCTGCCAGCAGCAGGCACTCTCTCCCCAATCGCAAACAGCCATGACTGATGCCAGCGACCCCGATTAGTTTTTCTCTGGGCGTTTTGGTCGGGAAGCACCGCGCCACCCGTGTCATTTTCACCCTCACGATGTCGGTGGCAAGTAAAAGTTATTAACTTCAATATGAGATTTTAGCTCTCAAGAAAGTGAGATTCCTAGATTGTTGCCTACTTGCAACAATCTTTCTTTTCCCACCAGCACCAACCATCTAAAATCTACCAACTAGAAGCTAAAATTCTGCATCCTCATCATTTTCAGTCCGCAGCCGCACCGAATCAGCGTGAGAAGGAAGCCCCTCTGCTTGGGCCAAAACATTAATCGCTTTACCCACCTTCTTAAGTGCCGCCGGCGAATATTGAATCAAACTCGAATGCTTCATAAAAGTTTCCACCCCCAGCGGCGAAGCATAGCGGGGAGCTCCAGAAGTCGGCAAAGTGTGATTCGGGCCCGCCAAATAATCACCTACAGCTTCCGGCGTCGAGCAGCCCAAGAAAATCGCCCCAGCGTGGCGAATTTGGTCGAGCAAAGCCCAGGGATCTGCAACTTGCAATTCCAAGTGTTCGGGAGCAAACTCGTTAGACAGTTCCGCCGCCGCTTTGAGCGAGTCAACTACCACGACTAAACCATAGTTGACGATCGCCTTTTCCGTTAAAGTCCGGCGCGGGTGATTTACCAGTTGTCGTTCCACCTCAGCCACTACCTTCCGAGCCAGCACCGAATCCGCCGTCAGCAAAATCGCCGACGCCATCGAATCGTGCTCAGCTTGAGCCAACATATCCGCAGCTACGTGTACAGGATTCGCCGAACCATCAGCAATAATCAACACCTCCGAGGGCCCCGCCAGAGAATCGATCCCCACAGTCCCGTAAACCAGTTTTTTAGCCAGGGTGACGTAAATATTCCCCGGTCCAGTAATTAAATCCACCTTGGGAATACTTTCCGTACCGTAGGCCAAAGCCGCGATCGCCTGAGCCCCGCCTACCCGATAAATCTCATTAACTCCCGCTTCCTGAGCCGCTACGAGCACCGCAGGATTCATTTTCTTTTCCTGTCCGGGGGGACTACACATCACCAGTCTCGGAACCTTGGCGACCTTCGCAGGAACCGCATTCATGATCACCGAGCTGGGATAGGATGCCTGACCGCCAGGAATGTAGATTCCCGCTCGATCGACCGCAGTGTAGCGCTTGCCCAAAACAATCTCATCATCACCAAACTGCACCCAAGACTTGGGTACGCGCTGTCGGTGAAACGCCTCTACCTGTTTGCAAGCTGTGCGGATTGCATTTAATAATTCTTTCGACACCTGTTGGTAAGCAGCATCCAATTCGGCGCCGCTCACCCGTAAATCTTCCACATTTAAAGTCATGCGGTCAAATTCAGCAGTGTAGTGCAGCACAGCCTTATCGCCTCTGCGCCTTACAGCTTGCAGCACCTCCCGCACGGTGGCTTCTTTGTGAACGACAAGTTCGTCATGGGTGCGATCGCAGATCCGTCGCAGTTCAGCTTGTGCCTCAACCCACTGAGTAATGATTCGCAGCATGGAGATTAGGAATGCCGTCAATAATTCACTAACATTTGCTTGACAATTGGGAATTTTTGTGGCGATATTCTGGAGAAGTCGGCGACCACCAGTCCACAAACTTAAACCGCGAGACTCGCGGCATTTTCCCCGCTTCAGTGCAGCGTTTAAATCTCTGTCGAGGATTTTGCCACACTGAGAACAAGTCACAACCTTCCTTAGAAATTGCCCGACAGAGAGCCGGGTGCGGAGGGAGAGGGTTGGAACGCAGAGGGGGAGAGTGTCCGAGCCCGAGATTATCCGAGGGGGAGAGTGTCCGAGCGGGAGAATTTTGATTCTGCCTTCTACTTTCTACCTTCTGCTCCGGCTGCCTTCTACCTTCTACCTTCTGCCTTTTGCCTTCTACCTTCGGTAAGTGCTTCGGCAAGAAGCCCAAATAACCCGTACTCTTTGTTATAGCTTAACTTGGATTTTTCAGGGAATGCGATTTTAAGCAGAATAGATGCTATATTAGTTTTTCCCACACCTGATAATTTTTTTATAAAAAAACGCCAAATTATTGTACAATTGAAAATTGCGCGCAAGAAACCGTGACTTTAACTGGTGACGGTGGTAACCCCGCAACACGCCTCCTTAACACCCGTGTCATACCTTTGGGTATCGTCAGGGTAAAAAATAGGCAGTTAAATCAGTCAATAAAAAATTATTGCGCGACGATCGTATTCGGGATCGATGCAAAAAAGTAGCCGCAGACTCAGCTCAATCTGAGCCAGTGGGTAGTGGCTGTCTGAATCAGCCTTTAAAAATCAAGCTTTTTGTGGCTCGATCCCGAAAAGCTTGTCCTTCAAAATCCCCGTGTCTTTAGACAGTCTTTAGACTAGGGTGTATCAATGAATACCTACTTCCAGCAACTGAACTATGGCAAATATTAAGTCCGCCGTCAAACGAGTCAAAATCGCCGAACGCAACCGCTTGTACAACAAATCTTACAAGTCAGCGGTCAAAACCCTGATGAAGAAGTATTTCGCGGCTGTTGACAAGTACGCCGCAGCTCCGAGTCCTGAATTAATGCAAGAAGTCCAGCAGCGAATGTCTGAGGCATACAGCAAAATCGACAAAGCTGTCAAAAAAGGTGTACTCCACCGCAACAACGGCGATCGCAAAAAGTCCCGCTTGGCAAGAACCCTCAAGCCGCACGAAGTATCTGTAGCATCTTAAGGAAGAAGGAAGTTCGGCAGCGAAGCAGTTTACAAGATTTAAGGGATGGATGTTGAGGGAAGAAGTCAAGCGTGAAGAAGGAAGACGGAAGACGGAAGACGGAAGATTTTTCCCACACACTCTCTGCCACTCCAACTCCCAGACTCTCTCACTCCCCCCTCGCCCTATCCCATCAGGACTCTCCCGTATCACCTCTAATCTGCTTCCCCCATGCAGCTCATCGACACTCACGTTCATATCAACTTTGAGACCTACAAATCGGAGTTAGAAGCCATTCGAGAACGCTGGCGCGAAGCTGGTGTAGTTCGGCTGGTTCATTCTTGTGTAGAGCCAGAAGAGTTTGCCGGCATTCAAGCAATCGCCAATCAGTTTGCAGAAGTCTCGTTTGCAGTGGGACTCCACCCCCTAGATGCCGACAAGTGGAAAGACGAGACTGCGAGCCAGATAAGGGAATTAGCGAATTCGGACTCTAGGGTAGTGGCGATCGGCGAAACCGGACTGGACTTTTATAAAGCTGACGATCGAGAACACCAGTTTAAAGTGTTTGAGGCACAGCTTGAAATCGCCCAGGAACTTGACAAACCAGTCATTATCCACTGTCGCGACGCCGCCGCCCCAATGGCCCAAATGCTGAGGAACTTTTGGCAAACACGCGGGCCAGTGCGCGGGGTCATGCACTGCTGGGGAGGCACACCCGAAGAAACCCAGTGGTTTTTAGACCTAGGTTTCTACATCAGTTTTAGCGGAACAGTCACCTTTAAAGGCGCCTTGCAAATACAAGAATCAGCTTGTATGGTAAATAGCGATCGCATCCTAGTCGAGACAGATTGCCCTTTTCTCGCCCCCGTACCCCAGCGGGGAAAACGCAACGAACCAGCCTACGTCTACTATGTAGCCGAGCAAGTTGCTAAATTGAGAGGAGTTTCTCTCTTAACTTTGTCCCAGCAGACAACCGAAAATGCCTGTCAGCTATTCGGCTTTTCAGTTTAGCTTATTCAGAACAGAGAAACGAGGAAAACAGGTCGAGTTAGGGGCAAGCGATAGGGATAATCGCATCTATATGCTGCCCTAAAAACCGAATTCATCCTTTATTTCAGATTCTTTTGGCGTTGCCTGTTGCGATCGGATTTGCGTCCTATAATAAAAGAACCGACCGATCGGGCGTTGGCTTAGTATCCGCGACTGCGATGTCGCCCGCTTGAGGCCAACACAACGCGAGTACGCTAACCTTCGGGATCGCCAAAAACTTCACGCAATACCTCAAACTTACACATAGCGAAGAAACTTGGAACCTCAGCAATTTGGCAATAGCTGTCAAGTCAATTTTAGGAGTCAAAAGTGTAGGGAATTCACCCCGGGATACTACGAGATGAGAGCTAAAAGCATCTCGATCGAAACTAAAATCCGCAAAAAAATACTGCGAGCCACCAGCAATAATAACCGTTGCAGCAGTTGGCAGGCGATCGAAAACATCATATAAATTCTCTCACACAATCCATCAAAAAAACGCAACAAGGTAAAAAAGCCCAGCCTTGGCGCCATGTAAAAAGCTAGAGCCACTGCGGAAAAAGGACCCCCATGACCACTAAAGATTACACAGAATTCGCCTTCACCTTGCCCGATTTGATCGAAATCCAGCGGGCAAGTTTTCGCTGGTTTCTAGAAGCCGGGCTGATCGAAGAACTCGACAGCTTCTCCCCGATTACAGACTACACGGGCAAGCTGGAACTCCACTTCATGGGCAAAGACTTCAAACTCAAGCGCCCGAAATACGACGTGGACGAAGCCAAGCGCAGGGACAGCACCTACTCGGTGCAAATGTACGTCCCCACCCGCCTGATTAACAAAGAAACAGGGGAAATCAAAGAACAAGAAGTCTTCATCGGCGATTTGCCCCTGATGACCGAGCGCGGCACTTTCATTATCAACGGCGCCGAACGGGTGATTGTCAACCAAATCGTGCGTTCCCCAGGCGTGTACTACAAATCGGAAACCGACAAAAACGGTCGCCGTTCCTATAACGCCTCCCTTATCCCCAACCGCGGCGCTTGGCTGAAATTTGAAACAGACAAAAACGATTTAGTCTGGGTCAGAATCGACAAAACCCGCAAACTCTCAGCCCAGGTGCTGCTCAAAGCCCTCGGACTCACAGACGGGGAAATCTACGACTCACTCCGCCACCCGGAATACTTCCAAAAAACGATCGAGAAAGAAGGACAATTCGGCGAAGAAGAAGCTTTGATGGAGCTCTACCGCAAACTCCGTCCCGGTGAACCCCCCACAGTGGCGGGTGGCGAACAGCTCCTCAACTCGCGCTTTTTCGACCCCAAACGCTACGATTTGGGCCGAGTCGGTCGCTACAAACTCAACAAAAAATTGCGCTTGACAGTCCCCGATACGATGCGGGTGCTGACATCCCAAGATATCTTGACGGCGATCGACTACTTAATCAACCTCGAATTCGACATCGGCTCCACCGACGACATCGACCACTTAGGCAACCGCCGCGTCCGCAGCGTCGGAGAACTGCTGCAAAACCAAGTGCGTGTCGGTCTCAACCGCCTGGAACGGATCATCCGCGAAAGAATGACCGTCTCGGATGCCGACTCCCTCAGCCCCGCTTCTCTGGTCAACCCGAAACCGCTGGTAGCAGCAATCAAGGAATTCTTCGGTTCCTCCCAGCTATCCCAGTTCATGGATCAAACCAACCCCCTAGCAGAACTGACGCACAAACGCCGGCTTTCCGCCTTGGGTCCTGGAGGTCTGACACGGGAACGCGCCGGGTTTGCAGTGCGCGACATTCACCCGTCCCACTACGGCCGGATTTGCCCGATCGAAACACCAGAAGGCCCCAACGCCGGTCTGATCGGTTCCTTGGCAACCCACGCCCGCGTCAACTCCTACGGGTTCATCGAAACTCCTTTCTATCCAGTAGAAAAAGGACGGGTGCTGCGCGACAAAGCCCCCGTTTACATGACAGCCGATGAAGAAGACGATTTGCGCGTCGCCCCCGGAGACATCAGCCTCGACGAAAACAACAACCTCTTGGGCGAAACCGTAGCCGTCCGCTACCGCCAAGAATTTACTACCACCACTCCGATGCAGGTGGACTACATGGCGATTTCGCCCGTGCAAATCGTCTCCGTGGCGACATCGCTGATTCCGTTCCTGGAACACGACGACGCCAACCGAGCTCTGATGGGCTCGAATATGCAGCGGCAAGCTGTGCCGCTACTGAAACCAGAACGGCCGCTAGTCGGTACGGGGTTGGAAGCTCAGGCGGCGCGAGATTCGGGGATGGTTGTGGTTTCCCGGATTAACGGCGAGGTGATTTACATCGACGCCACCCGGATTATTGTCAAACCCCTGGCTGTAGATGCCGAATCGAATTCCAGCGAAGAACATTTCCTGATTCGGGAATACGACGACCTCAAAGTCAAACAGCCCTCGGTTTGGAAGCAAAAATATGCTGGCTGCATCGAACACGAACTGCAAAAATATCAGCGTTCTAACCAGGATACTTGCTTAAATCAGCGTCCTTTGATTTATGAGGGCGATCGAGTTGTTGCCGGTCAAGTGCTAGCCGACGGTTCCTCCACCGAAGGGGCAGAACTCGCTCTGGGTCACAACATCCTCGTAGCTTATATGCCTTGGGAAGGCTACAACTACGAAGACGCGATGCTAATTAGCGAGCGTTTGGTGTACGAAGATGTTTACACTTCGATCCACATTGAAAAATACGAAATCGAAGCCCGCCAAACCAAACTCGGCCCGGAAGAAATCACCCGCGAAATTCCTAACGTCGGCGAAGACGCGCTGCGCCAGCTAGACGAACAGGGCATCATCCGCAAAGGTGCTTGGGTAGAAGCTAGCGACATTTTGGTCGGCAAAGTAACTCCTAAAGGCGAATCCGACCAACCGCCAGAAGAAAAACTGCTGAGGGCAATCTTCGGCGAAAAAGCCCGCGACGTGCGCGACAACTCCCTCCGCGTCCCCAACGGGGAAAAAGGCCGCGTAGTGGACGTGCGGGTGTTTACCCGCGAACAGGGCGATGAACTGCCCCCTGGCGCAAACATGGTCGTCCGCGTCTACGTAGCTCAAAAGCGGAAGATTCAAGTCGGCGACAAAATGGCCGGCCGCCACGGGAATAAGGGTATTGTGTCCCGGATTCTGCCGATGGAGGATATGCCCTACTTGCCCGACGGGACTCCAGTTGACATAGTGCTCAATCCCTTGGGCGTGCCGAGTCGGATGAACGTCGGTCAAATCTTTGAGTGTTTGCTGGGTTGGGCCGGCGAAAATCTGTCCATGCGGTTCAAAATGGTTCCCTTCGACGAAATGCACGGGGCCGAAAAGTCTCGCGAAACGGTTCACGGCAAGTTACAGGAGGCGCGGGAAAAAACTGGTAAGCCGTGGGTGTTTAATGAAAAGCATCCGGGCAAGACTATAGTCTACGACGGCAGAACTGGGGAGGCGTTCGATCGACCAATTACAGTCGGCATCGCTTATATGCTCAAACTCGTCCACTTGGTAGATGACAAAATCCACGCCCGCAGCACGGGTCCTTACTCGCTGGTAACGCAGCAGCCTTTGGGCGGCAAGGCGCAGCAGGGGGGACAGCGGTTCGGAGAAATGGAAGTCTGGGCCCTGGAAGCCTTTGGCTGCGCTTACACCTTGCAAGAACTGCTGACTGTGAAGTCGGACGATATGCAGGGCCGAAACGAGGCTTTGAATGCCATTGTCAAGGGCAAAGCCATCCCCAGGCCGGGAACGCCGGAATCTTTCAAGGTGCTGATGCGGGAGTTGCAGTCTTTGTGCTTGGATATTGCCGTGCACAAGGTGAATACGTCCGACGAGGGCAGCGAACACGTTGAGGTGGATTTGATGGCGGATGCTGGGGGTCGGCGATCGCCCTCCAGGCCTACTTACGAATCGCTTTCTCGCGACGAAGATGAGGATTAGGGATTAGAGATTAAAGATTTTAGATTTTTTGGCAACATTCAATTCTTTAATCTTTAACCGACAATCTCCAATTAAAATGCCTCAGCAGTGTTCGTACCACTGTTGAGGCGAATCAACGCTCTAACAAGGAGAGACGCTGACATGATTATTGTAACAGTTGTCCCAGGAATAGAAGGAGAGGTAGACCGATCGACCTGCTGTATTAATTGGCAAGGGAGCAAGTTGGGCAACGGTTACGGGCGTAAGTGGATCGATGGCAAAACGGTTTTAGTCCACCGATTAGTTCTGGAATCAAAAATACCAGGATTCCTCAATTCCGGTAATTTTGCTTGTCACACCTGCGACAATCGAAGCTGCATCAACCCGGCACATCTGGTAGTAGGTACTGCTGCTGAAAATACCGGGCAGATGATGGAGCGCGATCGCAAAACTCCCAGACGCAAAAGTATTCCGGGTATTGGCATATTGTCGATCTCACAACTGCGAGAAATTCAGACTAAATATTTATGTGGAGCAGTCAAGAACCACCTAGCAAAAGAGTATGGGGTACAACATGAAACTATTACTAAGATACTTCAGACAAATATTCCAGATAACTTCACTACAGTTTCACCAGGTTTTTTAGGAGAAATTCAAGACAGCGGCTGCATCATTTTCCAAGGTTCAAAAGACGGTCCAGGTTATGGCAGGTACTTTAAAAATGGAAAATCAAAATCAGTGACTCGTGCTGTTTTAGCAGAGAAATTAGGATATGAACTTCCAGCTTCAATGGATGCTTGTCATACCTGCGATCGTCCCAGTTGCATCCATCCAGAACACCTTTGGGCTGGTACTCGCACTCAAAATTTATTAGATGCTTCTAAAAAAGGACGCACTCAAGGCAAAAGTCATCCCCTTTCTAACGCAAAATTAGACTGGGAAAAAGTGCGAGAAATTCGGCAAAAACTAGCAGCAGGAGAGAGATTGAAAGATGTAGCTGAAGAATATAGTGTTGGTCGCCATACCATACATTGTATTAAGTATCACGTCACTTGGAAAGAAGACGGCGAAGAGGTTCCAGTTCCTCGGATGGGTGGATATCTCGATCGCAAGCTGACTTTTGCTCAAGCTCTTGAGATCCGAGAACGAATTCAAGCCGGGGAATCCATTCCTAAAATGGCTCAGAAATTTTGTGTCTCAAAAAGTGTCATTTATGATATTAAAAATAACGTCACATATAAAGGAGTATAACATTGATTTAAGCCGTGAAACCAGCCAAGAAAAAAGATAAACAACCACAAATAATCGACTGTAAATTATCAATTGGAGTCAAGAATGGCTAAGGTAGAACAACGCTTTGATTACGTCAAGATCGGGTTAGCTTCACCAGAAAGAATTCGACAGTGGGGAGAGAGAACTTTACCCAACGGTCAGATTGTTGGTGAGGTCATAAAACCTGAGACCATAAATTACCGGACATTAAAACCAGAAATGGACGGCTTGTTTTGCGAGCGCATTTTTGGGCCTGCAAAAGATTGGGAATGTCATTGTGGCAAGTACAAACGAGTTCGTCATAGAGGCATTGTTTGCGAAAGATGCGGTGTTGAAGTAACAGAATCTCGCGTCCGCCGCCACCGCATGGGATTTATCAAATTAGCAGCTCCCGTAGCTCACGTTTGGTATCTCAAAGGCATCCCGAGTTACATGGCAATTCTATTAGATATGCCGCTGCGAGATGTCGAACAAATCGTTTATTTCAATGCCTACGTCGTGCTGAATGCAGGTAATGCAGAAAAGCTGCAATACAAGCAATTGCTGACAGAAGATGCTTGGCTGGAAATAGAAGACGAACTTTACAGCGAAGATTCCACACTCACAGGTGTAGAGGTGGGGATTGGTGCTGAAGCTTTGCAAGTTTTGCTGCAAAATATTCCGCTAGAAAGCGAAGCGGAAAAGTTGCGGGAAGATATTGCCAATGCTAAAGGTCAAAAACGGGCGAAGTTAATTAAACGCTTGCGGGTAATTGACAACTTCATCGCTACGGGTTCCCATCCTGATTGGATGGTGCTTAACGTGATTCCGGTGATTCCCCCGGATTTGCGGCCGATGGTTCAGCTAGACGGCGGGCGTTTTGCAACGAGCGACCTCAACGACCTCTATCGGAGAGTCATCAACCGCAACAACCGCTTGGCGAGACTGCAAGAGATTCTGGCGCCGGAGATTATCATCCGCAACGAAAAGCGGATGCTGCAAGAAGCTGTGGACGCGCTGATTGACAACGGGCGTCGCGGCCGGACAGTGGTGGGTGCAAACAACCGCCCGCTGAAGTCGCTGTCGGACATCATTGAAGGGAAACAAGGTCGCTTCCGGCAAAACTTGCTCGGTAAACGGGTTGACTATTCGGGACGTTCGGTGATTGTGGTGGGGCCGAAACTGAAGATTCATCAGTGCGGTTTGCCGAGGGAAATGGCGATCGAACTTTTCCAGCCTTTCGTCATCCACCGCTTGATCCGCCAAGGATTGGTCAACAACATCAAAGCTGCGAAAAAACTGATCCAGCGCAACGATCCCAGCGTTTGGGACGTGCTTCAGGAGGTGATTGAAGGGCACCCGGTGATGCTGAACCGCGCGCCGACCCTGCACCGTTTGGGGATTCAAGCTTTTGAGCCGATTTTGGTGGACGGGAGGGCGATTCAGCTTCACCCGCTGGTTTGTCCGGCTTTTAACGCTGACTTTGACGGCGACCAAATGGCCGTTCACGTGCCTTTGTCTCTGGAATCTCAGGCAGAAGCGCGGTTGCTGATGCTGGCTTCTAACAACATTATGTCGCCGGCAACGGGAAGACCGATCGTTACTCCTTCTCAAGATATGGTGCTCGGTTGCTATTACCTGACAGCCGAGAATCTGGACGCTCAAAAAGGGGCGGGTCGCTATTTCTCCAACCTTACGGACGCGGTTGTAGCTTACGAACAAGGAGTCATTGATTTGCACTCTTATGTCTGGGTGAGGTTTCAAGGCGCTATAGAAAACATAGAACCGGAGGGGGAACCGCTTGCAGTTGAACGATCGGCAGACGGTAAAGTGGTAACGAAGGAATACAAGTTCCGCCGAGTTCGGGAAGACGCAGAGGGCAAGTCGATCGTTCAGTTTATTCGCACTACTCCGGGCAGGATTATTTATCACCAAACGATCGAATCGGTAATTAACAATTAGGAAGTGGGTAATGGGTAATGGGTAATGGGTAATGGGTAATGATTGGGTTGTCTGAAAAACGAAGATGCCAAAAATATTTTCCTTTGTTACCAATTACCGATGCCGTTCTGCTTAATTACCTATGACTGATGGCTGATGACCGATCGCAAGGAGTGCGTCGCTGTCTGAATTGTCTATTTTTTGGGGAATTTTTGATGGCGACGCACCCTACGACTGATGACCAATTAGTAATTCACGGCAGCAGCAGAAAAATGACAGAAAATAAGGAAATTGTTTTTCGCAATCGAGTTGTTGACAAGGGTCAGCTCAAAAAATTAATATCTTGGTCGTTCATGCAGTACGGAACGGCACGGACGGCGCAAATGGCGGACAAACTCAAAGATTTGGGTTTCCGCTACGCCACCAAAGCTGGAGTCTCGATCAGCGTAGACGACTTGCAAGTGCCTCCGTCCAAACGATCGCTCCTGGATGCAGCCGAAGAAGAAATCCGCATCACGGAACAGAAATACACCAGAGGCGAAATCACCGAAGTCGAACGCTTCCAAAAAGTAATCGATACCTGGAACAGCACGTCGGAAGACCTCAAAGACGAAGTAGTCAAGAACTTCCGAGCCACAGACCCGCTGAACTCCGTCTACATGATGGCCTTCTCCGGAGCAAGAGGGAACATTTCTCAAGTGCGGCAGTTGGTGGGGATGCGGGGGCTGATGGCAGACCCGCAGGGAGAAATCATCGATTTGCCAATTAAAACCAATTTCCGCGAAGGACTCACGGTAACTGAATACATTATTTCCTCCTACGGAGCCCGCAAAGGCTTGGTGGATACGGCCCTGCGGACGGCGGACTCGGGCTATCTTACCCGCCGTTTGGTGGATGTATCCCAAGACGTAATCGTGCGGGAGGTGGACTGCGGTACCCAGCGGGGGATTCGGGTGCGGCCGATGACCGACGGGGCGACTGTGCTGATTCCCCTGAAAGACAGGCTGCTGGGGCGCGTGTTTGCCCGAGATGCGGTGCACCCCAAAACGGGGGAAATCGTGGCTTTTGGGAACGAAAAAGCCGTGCGAAACCAGCCGATTACAGAGGAGCTGGCGGGGGAAATCGGTAAGGCCGGGGTGGCCGAAGTGTATTTGCGATCGCCCCTGACTTGCGAATCTACGCGGTCTGTGTGTCAGTGCTGCTACGGCTGGAGTCTGGCCCACTTGAAGATGGTGGACATGGGAGAGGCGATCGGGATTATTGCCGCCCAGTCGATCGGGGAACCGGGAACCCAACTCACGATGCGTACTTTCCACACCGGCGGCGTGTTCACCGGAGAAGTCGCAAAACAAGAACGCGCGCCCTTCCCCGGCGTGGCAAAGTTCAAGAACTTGCGGACTCGCTCTTTCCGCACCAGACACGGCGAAGAAGCGCTGGTGGCAGAAAACAACGGCAAACTCGTATTCGAGGGCGACGGCTTTGAAGAAGGGAAATCCGGCGCCAAAAATCAAAAACTGAAAGTTGAACTGGCGATCGTCCAGGGTTCTACTCTGATGGTCAAAGACGGACAGCGCGCCGTCCCCGGTCAAGTTTTGGCAGAAGTGCCGATCGTCGGTCGCGCCGCCCGCAAAACTACGGAAAAAGTGACTACGGACGTGGCTTCCGACTTAGCCGGAGAAGCCAAATTTGCCGACTTGATACCGGAGGAAAAAACCGACCGCCAAGGGAACACAACCCGCACAGCCAGCAAAGGCGGGCTGATTTGGATTCTATCGGGAGAAGTGTACAACTTGCCCCCAAATGCAGAACCTGCGGTAAAAAATGGCGATCGCATCGCGGCTGAAAGCGTCATCGCCGAAACCAAACTCGTTTCCGAACACGGCGGCGTAGTCCGCATCGCCGACCCGAGAGAAATAGAAATCATCACGGCTCAAGTGCTGCTCGACCAAGCAGTTGTCCGGGCCGAAAGCGCCGGCGGCCGCGACCACTACGTGATCGAAACAGCTTCTAACCAGCGGTTTTCCCTAAAGACAGCTCCCGGAAGCAAAGTCATCAACGGGGAAGTGGTGGCGGAACTGCTGGATGACAGCTACCGCACCGCTACGGGTGGGATAGTAAAATACGCTGGAGTCGAAGTCCACAAGCGCGGCAAGGCCAAACTCGGCTACGAAGTGGTGAAGGGGGGGACTCTGCTGTGGATACCCGAAGAATGCCACGAAGTTAACAAAGATATTTCCCTGCTGCTGGTGGAAGACGGCCAGTACGTCGAAGCTGGTACCGAAGTAGTCAAGGATATTTTCTGCCAAACCAGCGGGGCGGTAGAAGTCACTCAGAAAAATGACATCCTTCGGGAAATTGTCATCAAACCGGGAACGCTTCACGCCGTTGACCGCCCGCCCCTAACTTTTGGCGAGGGTCAAATTGTCAGCGCCGGTCAAGAAATTTTCCCGGGCTTGATTGCCGAAGAGGTGGGCTATGCGGAATATATCGAAACTCCCGAAGGCCCCGCTTTGCTGCTGCGGCCTGTGGTGGAGTTTCCGGTGCCCGACAAGCCGCCCATACCTTCTCAGACGGCGCTGAATGAGTCGATCGCCCTGAAGGCGGTGCAGCGGCTGCCCTACAAGGACGGGGAGCGCGTCAAGTCTGTCGAGGGACTGGAACTGCTGCGGACTCAGCTTATTTTGGAAATCGGTTCCGGTGCTCCGCAACTGGCGGCGGATATCGAGCTGCTGCCGGATGACGGGGATGCTCTGGCTTTTGGGGCGGACGGTTCGGGCCCGGCTTGGGGTTTGTCTGATGCGGTTGTGGCGTCGCAAGAGTTGGCGCACCCGATTGACGATCCCGACGAGCGGCCGTCAAGGATTTTCCGCTTGCAGTTGGTGATTTTGGAATCGCTGGTGATTCGGCGGGATGTGTCGGCAGATCCGACTCAGGGCAGCACTCACACGCGGCTATTGGTGGAGGACGGGCAGTCGATCGCGCCCGGGGCTGTCGTGGCCCGCACGGAGATTCTCTGCAAAGAAGCGGGCATCGTCCGGGGCATCCGCGAGGGGCTGAACGAACCGGTGCGCCGCCTGCTGGTGATGCGGGATGCCGATTCTGTTTCGATTTCTGTGGCGGGTACTCCCGATGTCAGCCCGGGTCAACTTTTGGTGGCGGGTACGGAGGTGGCTCCGGGGGTTGTGCTGGAAGAGTCGGGTCAAGTCGTGAAAGTTGTGCCTGCATCTGATGGGGAACCTGCTCGTATTGTGCTGCGGGTGGCTCGCCCTTACCGGGTTTCGGGGGGTGCGGTGCTGCACGTAGACGATGGGGATTTGGTGCAGCGGGGCGACAATTTGGTGATTCTGGTGTTCGAGCGCGCAAAAACTGGGGATATCATTCAGGGTTTGCCCCGGATTGAGGAACTTCTGGAGGGGCGGAAGCCGAAGGAGGCTTGTATTTTGGCGAAGCGGCCCGGGACGGCTCAGGTGGTGACGGACGATGATGTTGTTGAACTGGCGGTGGTTGAGGATGACGGCCGGATCGAGCAGTATCCGCTGTTGCCGGGTCAGAATCCGATCGTTTCTGACGGACAGCGCGTGGGCGTCGCCGAAGCTTTGACTGACGGGCCCGCCAACCCTCACGAGATTCTGGAGGTGTTTTTTCATGTCCTAAAGGAGCGCCAGCCTACTTTTGAGGCGGCTTTGGAGAGTTTCCAGCAGGTGCAGACTTTCTTGGTGAACGAGGTGCAGTCTGTCTATCAGTCTCAGGGTGTGGATATTTCCGACAAGCACATTGAGGTGATTGTCCGGCAGATGACCAACAAAGTCAGGATGGAGGACGGCGGCGATACTACTATGCTCCCGGGTGAGTTGGTGGAACTGCGGCAGGTGGAGCAGGTGAATGAGGCGATGTCGATTACTGGCGGGGCGCCGGCGGATTATACTCCGGTGCTGCTGGGGATTACTAAGGCTTCGCTGAATACTGACAGCTTTATTTCTGCTGCTTCCTTCCAAGAAACGACGCGGGTGCTGACTGAAGCTGCGATCGAGGGCAAGTCTGACTGGCTGCGGGGCCTGAAGGAAAATGTGATTATCGGCCGCCTGATTCCTGCGGGGACTGGGTTCAATGCTTATGAAGAGCAGGGCAGTTCGGATGCGGCTCTTGACGGTGCCGTGTTTGATGATGAAATCCACGATTTGCAGGAGGATGTGGTGTTGGACGATCGCACTGCGCGTCGCAAATATACGATCGAGAGCGGTTTCGAGATCGGGCGCGGCTCTGACCTTGAGGCTGATGAGGATTTCGAGGAAGTTGAGGTTGAGGAGGAAGATTTTGTCGTCTTAACTGATGATGATTCCTTAGAGGAAGTGGCCGACGATGATGATGATATCGGTTACGACTTCGACGAGGACGAAGACTAATAAAAGTTTTGAGATTGCCGCGCAGCAAGCAATAATAGTGAGTTGCGCGGAGATTTTTTGGTTCTTCGGAACGCACGCCTTTCTTCATGAGTTGAAAAATATTAAAGTTTTTTTCTCCTTATTTAGAACTCAGAACTCATAGCATTGCGCACACGGCGAGCGCATCGAAAGGAAGAAGGAAGAAGGCACTTACAGCAGATTCCACATTTATGAAGTACACCCGCCTATCGTGAACTTCCCCGTAGGGACACGGCGCCGTGCAAGAGTGTCCCTACACTTCACAAACCTGGAATACGCTGTATGTATTCGTCAGAAGGCATAAGTCAGAATTCAAGAAAGATTTATAATTCAAGAATTTTAATTTTTTGTTAGTTCCAACAAAAAATTATTTCTTGCTTCTTCATTCTTGCTTCTTCATTACCCGCTCGCGACTTTTGCCAGCTCAGCTTCGCCCTTACAGCGAGCCGCCAAGCGAGTCGAAGGGGGTCGAAGGGCCTTCTTCCTTCGGTTCGCTCAGTCAGGGAGCAAAGCCTTGATTTGATCGACAAACTCTTGATGGTCTACCACAGGTTTAGAGATGTAACCGTCGGCACCGCTTTGATTCAGAAAAGTTTCTCTATCACCGGCCATCGCGTGAGCTGTCACCAAAATAATCGGCAGGGAGGCCGTTTGCGGGTCAGCTTTAAGCAGTTGAGTAATCTTGATGCCGTCAACAGCTTTTCCCTGGTACACGCTGCGCGAAAGAGACACATCCATTAAAATCAAATCAGCTTCGCCGTTCGCAGCAATAAGCATCACCTCTTCAACATTTTCCGTGTGCTTCACGGCTAAGCCCCCCCGCTTAGTCAGAATTTTGGAAAAAACTCGAGCATTAACCAAATCGTCCTCTACAATCAGAACGGTTTTCATAAATAAATATGGGAAGTATGGAAACTTTGCGACTTTAGTCCAAAGAGGAACACGGCACGGGGAATACATTCCCCGTCAAAAATGCAGAGTTTTTAGCGCCATCAGCCGGGAACCCTGCAAAACCCGTATGTATATCCTTGAGTCACTAACTGTGAGAGGGCGTACAGATGCCCAGAAGCATCCATTACCATCACTTAGACTACTACACACAGACAGTTTAGTTGTTTTTTAGAACTAGACCTGACACTGGCGAGAGTCTCAAGATTCCCAGGTAACAGGTTTCTAGTATCCTCTTTCGGTCAAGCCTCCGGCTTAGAGTCGGGGAGGTGTGACCATTATTTTCTTTGATGCTCTTAGAATAAAGCAATGTTTATTCACATACTCCCGCTGCTGCATTCGGAGTAGCGAATATATAGCGGTTCTTGGATAGATGAGGTACAGAATTCAACTTCAAAAGCATGACAACACAGGGTTTCGGCGTACTCCATCTTTCTGAGAAAGGCTATAGCGGGGGATTTTGGGGGATTCCCAATTATCAGTTTTGACCGATCGACACGGCTTAAAAGAGCGACGCTTCCGTTCCTCTCTTCGGAGGTCAGACTCTCCCGCGATCTAGGAGAGCTTTTGACTGCTGAATTCTTAAGGATCGGCATTTGTGAGCGATTATAAGGAAAAGCATGACTGTCAATCAACCTTCTCACCGCGGGCGGTAAATAGACAGGTAGGCGCAAATGAAGGCAACATAGAGGTTAGGGTAAGAGTGGAGAGTAAGAGGCAAGTGTTGTCGGTCTTCGACACTCTGATTCTGCTTTCACAAGTTAAGTTTATTTTTATCCTCTCGCGCTGGCGGTTTTGTCGAACTTTCGGTTCGCTGAAGGGCAAACGCTTTTAAAGGAGAGACAGGCAACCTCAGCATTATTGACAAAGGCTGTCTTCACTCAGGAATTAACGGACACAAGGACTCATGGCTAAACAACTCAACCTACTTTCCGGGCAAGTAATTTCTACGCCTCTGCACGCCGAGATGCAGCAATCGTACCTCGAATATGCCATGAGTGTGATCGTCGGGCGAGCTTTGCCTGATGTCCGCGACGGTTTAAAACCGGTTCACCGTCGAATTTTGTACGCGATGCACGAACTCGGTCTGACGCCTGACCGACCGTACCGCAAGTGCGCCCGGGTAGTTGGAGATGTTTTGGGAAAATATCACCCCCACGGCGACCAATCGGTTTACGACGCTCTGGTGCGCATGGTTCAGGAGTTTTCGAGCCGCTATCCTTTGGTGGCGGGTCACGGCAATTTCGGTTCGGTGGACAATGACCCGGCTGCTGCTATGCGCTACACGGAAACTAGGCTGGCACCGATCGCCCACGAAGCTATGCTAACCCAAGTCGGCGATGCAACTGTTGATTTTACTGATAACTTTGACAGTTCGCAGCAGGAACCGACTGCGCTGCCTGCTCAGTTGCCGTTTCTGTTACTCAACGGCTGTACTGGCATTGCTGTGGGGATGGCAACTAATATCCCGCCCCACAATTTGGGCGAGGTGGTAGACGGTTTAATTGCTTTGATCGAAAACCCGGAACTCTCGGACGACAAGTTGATAGAACTGATTCCGGGGCCGGATTTCCCGACTGGAGGGGAAATCGTCGCTACAGAGGGCATTTATGACGCCTACACTAAGGGTCGAGGTAGCATTGCGGTCAGGGGTGTGGCTGGGGTGGAAGAAGTGCCTGGTAATCGCAAGGTGCGCACTAAAACGGCGATCGTGGTGACGGAGTTTCCGTTTCAGGTAAATAAGGCGGCTTGGATTGAAAAGGTGGCGGAGTTGGTCAATTCCGGCCGCCTCGACGGTATTTCTGATTTGCGCGACGAGAGCGATCGCGAAGGCATTCGAGTTGTGATTGAACTCAAGCGGGAATTTACCCCGGAAGCGGTTCTGGCTCGCCTTTACCAACAAACAGACCTGCAAACAAATTTTGGCGCGATTTTGCTGGCAATTGTCAACGGTCAACCCCGACAGTTGACGCTCAGACAATTGTTGCAGGAATTTCTGGATTTCCGGGAGGTGACTCTTACCCGCCGCTACAATTACGAGTTGCAGGCTGCGGAACGCCGCTGTCACATTGTCCAAGGCTTAATTTTGGCTTTGACAAATCTCGATGCTGCGATCGACATTCTCAGAAATTCTCCTGACGGCACTACTGCTAAGCAAACTTTGCAAGTTCGCCTCAATTTGAGCGAAAGTCAAGCTGATGCGATTTTGGCGATGCCGATGCGCCGGCTGACTGGTTTGGAAAGGCAAAATTTGCAGTCTGAGTTTGATGAGTTGATGGGGAATATTCAAGAATTGCAGCGGTTGTTGAGCGACAGGCGCGAACTTTTGAAGGCTTTGAAGAAGGAATTTCGATCGCTCAAACGCAAGTACGCTGACGAACGCCGCACTAAATTCGCCAAGGAAACCGGACGCGGGGGAAACGCTCAACCACAAGTTTCGGGTAAGAAGAATTCTGCGGTGAAACAGTTGTCGCCGGCCACGATTCAGCCTAACTTATTGCCAGTTCTAGAGGCAGAGGAAACTATTGTTGAATTTTCTCACAAGCAGTACGTGCGGCGCGTGCCGCCGGGGGAACGTCCGCGCTCGAAAAGTCGGGAAAAATCGGTTCCAGCTTTAGAAAAAAATGAAGATTTTATTGTGACGGCAAATCTGACAAAAACCGATCGGACTTTGGTCGTCTTAACTCCTAACGGCAAAGCTTACCCGCTGAAAGTCGCGGATATTCCTAATAGTAGCCCGAAAGACCGGGGAACGCCGATCGTCGGTTTGTTGTCGCCGAGTGCTACTAAAGAAAGTGCCGGTCGCGTTTTGTCGGAAATCACAGTGGGACACTTTATTTTGCCGGAAAATTCGGAAGCGGCGGATTTAGTAACTCTGACTCAGCAAGGGAAAATTAAGCGCTTGCCGATGCAGGAATTTGCGGATTTGACTAATCGCGGCGTTACTGTTGTTAAACTCAAGGAGGACGATCGGCTGCGCTGCGCGAGTCTGAGCAAAGTTGGCGAGCAAGTGGCTGTCGCAACTTCAGGAGGCCGAGTCCTCCGGTTTGATGTCGATGACGAACAACTGCCGCCAATGGGCCGCAGCGCCCAGGGTTCTCAAGTAACCAGGTTGCGGAAGCAGGAACAGTTGGTGGGTTGCGTCACTCTCGACCCGGACGACAGTTTGGTACTATTTTCGGAGTTGGGTTGGGCTAAACGAATGCCTGCGGGTTCTGTCAGACTTACTAACCGCGGCGAAATTGGCACTCAAGCTTTTCGCTTTGCAGAGCCGTCTGATGCTTTAGTTGGCTTGCTGCGGGCTGTTCCGGGTACGGATGTTAAACTTTTTACGACAAGCGGCCGCTTGCTGCGATCGGCTACTGATGCTATAGCTTTTTGGGGGAAAGATGCTGCGGGCGATCGAGTTTTTGACCTCAATCCAGGTGAAAGAATTATCAAAGTTATCAGCAGTCAATAGTCATTGGTCATTGGTAATGGGGGATTGGGCATGGGGCATGGGGCATGGGGCATTGGGCCTTAATCTGATTTGTGACCTCTGACTTCTGACTTCAACATCCATCCGTTAAATCATTTAAATCCTGTACACTGCTCGTTACCGAACTTCCTCCTTCCTTGAATATCTCAATTACCAATGCCCCATGCCCCATGCCCCATGCCCCATGCCCCATGCCCAATCTAAAATCTAAAATCTAAAATTGTTCGATGGCGAAAGTTGTATTAGAAAATATCTACAAAAGTTTTCCGCTCCGCCAAGGAGAACAGGAAAAAGCAGCAAACAGGGTCGCAGAAAGTGTCTCGCCTGCGGCCGATCGCCCTTCGTCTAACAGCGTTTTGCGGCGCATCAACCTGACGGTCGAAGACGGGGAATTCATGGTGTTGGTGGGGCCTTCTGGGTGCGGAAAAAGCACTTTGCTGCGATCGATCGCAGGTTTGGAAGTCTTGACTGCCGGCAATATTTGGGTTGGCGATCGGCTCCTTAACGATTTGCCTCCTAAAGACCGAGATATCGCTATGGTATTTCAAAATTATGCTCTCTATCCTCACTTAACAGTTTACGATAATCTCGCCTTTGGATTGCGCCGCTCGGAAAGGGAGAAAGAAGAAGGAAGTTCGGAAACGGATTCTGTAACGGATGTAACGGATGTAACTGATAGAAGGAAGAAGGAAGAAGGAACAAGGGAAAAGGGAGCAGCTAGAAGGAAGCAGCTAGAAGGGAGCAGAGAGAAGGGAGCAGAGACAGAAAAAGAAAAAGGAAGCCGGGAGAAGGCAGAAAAAATCAGGAATCAGGTAAAAGAGGTTATTAATTATTTAGCTTCTAATACTTTAAACAACGAGCGAATATATGCTTTATGGGAGGATTTTTTAGGAGGAGTAACTCGCAAGCTGCCTCCGGGTTTGCGCTATTTGTCGGAACGGGAAAAGGCAGTAGGAGAACGAGTCCGGGCGGTAGCTGAATTATTGCAAATAGAATCTCTTTTAAATCGCTTGCCGAAACAACTTTCGGGAGGGCAAAAGCAGCGGGTAGCTTTGGGTAGGGCGATGGCTCGAAATCCTGAAGTGTTTTTGATGGACGAACCGCTATCGAATCTTGATGCGAAATTGAGGGCCCAAACGAGATCGCAAATTGTGCAGTTGCAGCGGCAGTTGGGAACTACAACTATTTATGTGACTCACGACCAAACTGAGGCTATGACTATGGGCGATCGCATTGCTATTATGAATGCAGGTCAGCTTCAGCAAGTAGCTCAACCTCTAGAGCTTTACAACAAGCCGGCTAATTTGTTTGTTGCTGAGTTTATCGGTTCTCCGCCGATGAATTTTTTATCTGTGCAATTTAGTGCCCCGCTGTTGATTTCTCACCCGCAATTTCGCTTTACTTTACCCGATATTTGGGCAAAATGTCTACAACAATATGACGGGCGAAAACTCATTTTGGGCATCCGGCCCGAACATCTGAGCATTAACCCTCCTGCTACGAAAAATCTGTCGGTAAAAGTGGAAATTGTAGAGGCTTTGGGACACGAAACTTATTTGCGGGTCTGTTTGACGGATGCTCCGGCCGTGCGGATGCAGGTGCGGGTTCCTCCTGAGCGATCGATCCGTGTTGGCGAGGAACTTTGGCTGGCCGTCGCCCATGACAAAATTCACTTGTTTGACCCTGATACCGAGTTGGCTATTTTTCCTCGTTAGGCCAAATCATAACGGTCGATCGACCGTTGTGACCAACATCACCATTCACAAATTTGCACTTTTTTCAACTCACTGTTATATTAATTTACATAAGCCTTACAAAACTTAACGAAAGGAGTTCGCACTATGCAAGAACAAAAACGCAACGCTTGGAACTGGGGCTTCAGCGAAGGAGCAGAAAATTGGAACGGTCGTTTGGCGATGATTGGTTTCTCTGCCGCTGTCATTATTGAATTGGTTTCCGGTCAAGGCGTGCTTCATTTTTGGGGCCTGATCTAATTTTATAGTTAAGACTTTTGAGACACTGCAAAGCTTGGGAGTTCCGTTGCGGACTCCCAAAATTTTGGCAGAGCGATTTTGGCAGCGCAATCCAGCAGCAGGAATTCGCTACTTGCTCCCGTTGAGTTAGCAGCACGCAGTTTAACAGCGATAGCTCAAACCGGGGCGGGGGGTTCCCCCCCCAAAAGAGTGCGAATCACTCTTTTGGGTGATGCTAGAAAAATACTCTAGCGGATATATTCTTTTAAGATGCTGTTGCGGTTGGGATGGCGCAACTTCCGCAGGGCTTTAGCCTCGATTTGCCGAATCCGCTCGCGAGTGACGTTAAAGATTTGACCAATTTCCTCCAAGGTCTTCATCCGTCCGTCATCTAAGCCGTAACGCAGTCGCAGTACATCCCGTTCTCGGGGGCTGAGAGTATCCAAAACGCTTTCCAAGTCTTCCCGGAGCAAGTTTTTCGAGACTTGATCTTCTGGCGTTTCCCCGTCAGATTCAATAAAATCTCCCAGACGCGAGTCTTCCTCTTTGCCGATCGGAGTTTCTAAGGAGATGGGCAACTGTGCGGATTTAGCGATGAAGCGCAACTTCTCGATCGTCATCTCCATCTTAGTGGCGATTTCTTCTTCAGTAGGCTTGCGTCCCATTTCTTGAGAAAGAAGTTTGGTAGTTTTCTTGATCCGCGAGATGGTTTCGTAAAGGTGCACCGGTAGGCGGATAGTGCGGGATTGGTCGGCGATTGCTCTGGTGATGGCTTGACGTATCCACCAAGTTGCGTAGGTGGAAAACTTGTAGCCTTTTTCGTGATCGAATTTTTCAGCCGCCCGGATCAAACCCAAAGAGCCTTCCTGAATCAAATCTTGGAAAGACAAACCGCGATTCATGTATTTTTTGGCGATCGACACCACCAAACGCAGGTTTGATTGCACCATTTTTTCCTTAGCCCGCCGTCCGACGTGGAGTCGATGGCGGAATGCAGGTAGTGCCATATCTACAGCATTAGCCCATTCATTGTCTTTGGGCTCGCGGTCTAACTCTTCCAGCAGTTTTTCTCGAACTCGCTCTAATTCCAGCAAATCTGCAATCTTGCGGGCGAGTTCAATCTCTTCATCGGCTCGCAGCAGCCGAATCCGACCGATTTCTTGCAGGTAAAGACGAATAGAGTCTTCAGTATAATGCTTTTTCTTTGCCTGAGCCCGACGGCGGGCTTTGGCGCCTTTGGCAGACTTAGTGTCGTCTTCCTCAGATGGATTGTCTAGAAAATCTTCTCGATCGTCTTCTTCGTCGATAAAGAGTTCCAACTCACTCTCAGGTAGAACGCTTTCGGCGTTCCGAAGCAACTCGATTGTTTCCATTTCGGGTTTAATTGTGGTTTCGAGTACGGTGTTAGCCTGGATCATGCCGCCTTCCTCATGCTCCTGAATTGAAGAATAAATAACAGTGGAATAGTGTCTGTTTGTAGTTTAGACAAGTTAGCCAGTATTGACATTCCCGCAGGAAGAAATAGTGGGATTTTCGGTTTGCTAAATGAAGCTGTTACCGAAATTGCACCCGTTTTTTGAGTCAAAGTTCGAGTTCTGGTTTGAATTAGCGAGCACATTCAATCGATCGCAGACTTGAACGTCGCGACCTCGAATTGACCGTGTGGCTTTTTCTTTAGCAGCGAGTTACCGCATCATTTGCGATACCTTGCTCCTAGAAGCGAACCCAGAGATGCGATCGATCGCACCTTCAAAAATACTGGCTTTTTTACTCGCTACTTCGATCTTTTACCCGTACAAGTTTTCCGGCACGGAACCCTCTAACTTTTGTGTTCGAGGTGTCGAAGTTTTGATTCGCCTGCTGCTTTCACTCTGGTTGTCAGATATCACAGTTGCACGGCAAATTTTCGCCACCTTGGATGCGGATCTGCTGCCTCAAATGCAACAGCAGAGGGTCGAAGTACCAAACGGTGAGAATCGGATCTTGCAAAGACCTTTCCGATTGTAGCCTTTCTCACAAAAAATGGAAGTTGTTTTCCCTTTTTTGTCAAGAACTAGGAAAACTTTGTCAGCTTAGCTTGACAATACTGACTCATGTCGGGTTCCGCTAAATCCTGAGAACTGCCCGCAAAAACTTTGGCACGAGCCAACGGTGCTGTTTTCTGCGAATATCTGGGTGAACGGCTGCGGCGTAATTGGCCAGACAGTTAGCAGACAATTTTTGACTGGCCGGAATTGGAACCAATACAATCCGTGTAGATGCACCCATCTTTACCCTGTTTCCCTGAATTGAATGTTATGCAATCTGCTATCGAATAAAGCTTACGAGCTTTAGTTGTAAGCCGGCAACTCTGGATTAGAGACCGAGGATTACCCCAAATGAAGCGTTGCGGGTTTAGTAGTGCAACAGGGGCTTTCATTGTTAAGTTAGCTCAAATCTCAGAAATTGGGTTTAATTTTGACGTTAAATCACATTAAGTTCTTAACGTCACATTCTCATTTAAGCAGTTCGACACGAGTTTGTCGCGTAAGTGGCAAAAAACCACCCGGATAAATTCTACTGAGAGTTAACCCGCCGCGCAACTGGCGGCTGCAAATTTCTCTAAAATTTGTTTGCTTGCGCGATCGCACATACTCACAAACAACACAATTTGCCATCTCCCGGAAGTATAACTTCACAATTCCTTTAAATATATCGTGACAGTGTAAAGATTCGATAAAGCCCTTCCATCAATTTTAGGTAGCATTCCCAAATTGTCTTGATAATTTCAAGCAGACGGAACAAAATCCACAGCCGACGTTGCTGCAACTGTCGGCAGATGATAACTCCCCAAGGGAAGGAAAATTTACCCGTTAGCGATGTACTTGCTATTGTTGGAGAAGGCATAAGCTGCAGGATGCGCTTAAAGATGTGGAGCGGTAGGACGCTAGTGCGATCGTTAGGATTTTTTGTTACATTTATTTACAGCGTGTCCTCGGAAAGCCCGTATCCGGGCTTGATCCCCTGCTGTGTTTTAAATCATCTGGCTTGACCGTTAGGGATGTCGTTATCAGGAGAAATTTTAGCTCCCTGTCTGTATTGACAACCCAGAGAAGGTTTATTAGACCTGTTTATTATTGATGCAGTCTAATAAACCTCGATAAAAAGCTTGGAAACTTGTAGAGCGATTTGATTTAGGATTCATATATTTAGAAATTTCCCTAGAGGCTTTAGGTTTGTCTAGTCCTCCCGGATGATATCCAGCTTTTCTCAGGACTCTTTCCAAAGCCTCCGATGTACCGCCTTTAATAGCATCGGGGTCGCGATACGGTTGTTGATTAGCTAAATTGGCAGAGACTTTAGGATAAGCTTGGCGAATTGCTTGAACGTCTCCAAAAAACCATGCTTCTAATTCTTCTACCACAATTCGATTTAAGACTTGAAATGATTTATCTTTTTGACAGGAAGATTTAGTGATTAATCCGGCTGATATTGCCATATCTTCTAGTTGCTTTTTTAATTTACTGTAGTTTAGACTAACCAAAGATGAGAACGGTGGCAAAAGAAGAACTAGAGCCACCGCGCTGGGAGAGAATGA